>JAYEHT010000222.1:0-10010 GCA_034659655.1 Candidatus Aerophobota bacterium
GGAGACGGAGGGTGCGATATCTTACCCTTAGGGGGTCTGTTAAAAACTGAGGTAAGAGAATTAGCCAAGAAGTTGGAGGTTCCGGACCGGATAATTAAAAAACCTCCCAGCGCAGGCTTATGGGAAGGGCAGACAGATGAGGGGGAAATAGGTCTTGGCTATGAGGATTTAGATAAGGTGCTTTCAGCAATAGAGTCTGGTAAAGCAAGCTTTTTACCGAAAGAGCTCGTAGATAAGGTAAAAAGGCTGATTGAGGGCTCAGAACATAAAAGAGCTCCTGCTCCTATATTTAGAAGATAATTTCTTGAGAGGTTTATTCATTGATTTATCCTCAAAAATATGATGTAATTGTAGTAGGGGGAGGGCATGCTGGATGTGAGGCAGCCCTGGCAGCCAGCAGGATGGGCTGCTCTACTCTACTTTTAACAATGCATATAGATAGGATTGCTGTTATGTCCTGTAATCCTGCTATTGGAGGTTTAGCTAAAGGACAGCTGGTAAAAGAGATAGATGCTTTAGGTGGGGAGATGGGAAAAGCTATCGATAGAGCAGGAACTCAGTTCCGGACGCTTAATACAAGTAAAGGAGCGGCTGTTCGTTCATCCCGTGCCCAAGCTGATAGAGAAAGTTACCGCTTATATATGAAGCTGACCCTTGAGAATCAGAAGAACTTATTTTTAAGACAGGCTACAGCAAAGAGAATCTTAACCAGAAAGGAGATGGTTTATGGAGTAGAGACAGATATAGGGGAAAAGTTCTCAGGTAAAATAGTAATTTTATGTCCGGGAACATTTCTTAATGGTTTGATTCATATCGGTTTAATCCATTTTCCTGCAGGGAGAATAGGTGAGTTTCCCTCTATAAGTCTTTCTAAAAGTTTACATAGGTTAGGATTTAAGATGGAGAGGTTTAGTACAGAAACCTGTCCCCGTTTAGATGGTAAGAGTATAGATTTTTCTAAATTAAATCCTCAGTATGGGGATGAGCCTCCTCCATCTTTTTCTTTTTCAACCAGAAAGATAACTCAACCTCAGATTCCCTGTTATATTACTTATACCAATCCCCAGACTCATCAGATTATAAAAGAGAATTTAGATAAGTCTCCCCTTTATACCGGTGTTATGAAGGGGACGGGAGTTCGCTATTGTCCATCTATAGAGGATAAAATAGTGAGATTTCCGGATAAAGATAGACACCAGATATTTCTGGAACCGGAGGGAAGACAAACGTTTGAATTTTATCCTAATGGACTGTTTACAACCCTACCCATTGATGTTCAGATTAAGATGCTTCATAGTATTGAAGGATTGGAGAATGTTGTCGTAGTTCGTCCTGGCTATGGTATTGAACACGATTATGTGGATCCCACTCAACTATTTCCTACTCTGGAGACAAAATTAGTGAAGAATCTCTATTTTGCAGGGCAAATTAACGGAACCACAGGATACGAGGAGGCTGCTGCTCAGGGAATTATGGCCGGAATTAATGCTGCTCTTAAGGTTAAAGGTAGCCCTTCTTTGATATTAACTCGCTCGCAAGCTTACATTGGCGTGTTGATTGATGATTTAGTTACCAGAGGAACGCGTGAGCCTTATCGGATGTTTACTTCCCGTGCTGAATATAGACTCCTTCTTAGAGAAGATAATGCGGATTTTCGTTTAAGCAAGATAGGTTATAGTTTAGGATTGGTAGAAAAAGAGAGATACAAGGAGGTTCTTTTAAAAAAGAGAAGAGTTGAGGAAGAACTATTAAGGTTAAGAAAAATTAAGATTACCCCCACAACCTCTATTAATAAGATTCTTAAGGAATGGGGAGCAACTCCTCTTAGGGGTCCTTCTACTATGGAAGGGATTCTACGGAGGCCAGAGATTAGCTACGAGAAACTAAAATCTATTTATAAGCCTGAGGAAGAGCTTTCTCTAGAGGAGGCTTTTGAAGTAGAGGTAGAGGTGAAATATCGGGGGTATATTAAGCGACAGGAAAAAGAGATAAAGGAATTAGAGAGAATGGAAAAGATAAAAATTCCTCCTGATTTTGATTTTTCTAAGATCCCCAGTTTATCTTATGAGGTAAAAGAGAAGCTAAATAAATTTAAGCCTCTTTCGCTTGGCCAGGCTTTTCGCATTTCAGGAGTCACCCCGGCAGCTATCTCTATTTTAATGATCTATTTAAAAAAATTTAAGGATAATGGAGGTTAATGTGTTTTTTCTTCCTTTCTCTTTTCTCCTTTTAATTGTTTTTATTCTTCTTCTACCGCTTCTTTTTTTGCTGATTCAAATTGGGATAATAGGAGTCGCTTTTGCAAAGTTAGGCTTATCTCCTAAAACAGCTTTTCTCATTCTTATTTTTTCCTTGGTAGGAAGTATGATAAATATTCCTATTGTTAGAAGAGGGATATACGGAAATTGGGTTTCTCCCTTTTCCGCAGAAGTAGGACAGCTGATATGTGTAAACCTTGGGGGAGCTATTATTCCTCTTCTTCTCTGTATATACCTTCTTCCCAAAGTTCCCCTCAGAACTACTATTATAGTTACTCTTATTATGATACTGGTATCAAAGCTTTTAACGAGGGTGGTTCCCGGGGTTGGATTTACAATTCCTGCTCTTATTCCTCCTCTTATTGCCGCATTTCTTGCTGTGATTCTGAGTTCTAAGAATTCTGCTCCTGTGGCCTATATATCTGGAGTTTTGGGAATATTGATTGGCTCAGATTTACTAAATCTTTACCAGTTGCAAGCTGTAGGGGCTCCTATGATAAGTATAGGAGGAGCCGGAGTCTATGATGGAATATTTCTGGTGGGGATTATTTCTGCTCTTTTAACTTTTTGAAACAAAAAATTTATTCATCAGGGAGAAGAAAAATGTTGCAGGAAAAGGTGGAAAAGGTTATCAATAAAAAAATAAGGCCGATTTTAATCAGAGATGGAGGGAATATAGAAGTAGTTGAGGCAGGAGAGGACGGCGTAGTTAAGGTAAGGTTGATTGGCGCTTGTGCAGGTTGTCCTATGGCAGAGCTCACTCTGCTTAATGTAGTGACAAAAGCTATTAAGTCTTCTCTTCCAGAGGTTAAAAAAGTAGAAGCTTTGTAAGTAATAAAATTGAGGAATTTAAAGAAGAATTTGAGTGTAGAAAGAAGGGGGAAATAAGATGATAAAAAAAATTCGTAAAAGGGACGGCAGGATAGTCGATTTTGACCAGAACAGAATTACCGAAGCTATATGGAAAGCTGCCCAGGCAGTAGGGGGCAGGGATAGAAAAGTAGCTGAAAGACTATCTAATTGTGTTGTTAGGTTGGTGGAGGAGAGATTTCCTTTAGAAATCCCCGAGGTAGAAAATATCCAGGATATTGTAGAAAAGGTGTTAATTGAGGAAGGACATGCCAGAACAGCCAAGGCGTATATCCTATATAGAAAGCAGCACGAAACTCTCAGGAAATTAAGGACGACTTTTCTGGAAGTGGAGAAGATAGTAAGTGATTACTTAACCCAGGTTGACTGGAGGGTAAGAGAAAATAGCAATATAGGATATTCTATGTCGGGGCTTCTAATGCATGTAGCGGGTTCGGTAATTTCTAATTACACTTTAGATAGAGTGTATCCTATGGAAGTAGCAGATGCTCATCGAAACGGAGACATCCATCTTCATGATTTATACTTCGGAATCACAGGATACTGTGCTGGTTGGTCATTGAAACAGCTTCTTTATGAAGGATTTAATGGTGTTCCCGGAGCAGTAGAGTCTAAACCAGCAAAGCATCTGGATACTGCCTTTTTACAGATAGCAAATTTCATTGGTACTTTGCAAAATGAATGGGCAGGAGCCCAGGCTTTTAACTCCATAGATACCTACCTTGCACCTTTTGTCCGAAAAGATAATTTGAGTTATCATCAAATAAAGCAAGCAGTGCAAAAATTTGTTTTTAATTTAAATATAACTTCCCGCTGGGGCGGGCAGAGCCCCTTTTCGAATCTAACCCTTGATTGGACAGTTCCTGAGGACCTTAAAAAAGAGCCGGTAAACTTTGGAGGAAAACTGCTGGATGAAACCTATGCTGGCTATCAGAAAGAGATGGATTTAATCAATAGAGCTTTTATTGAAGTTTTATCAGAAGGGGATATGCACCGAAGACCCTTTACTTTCCCTATTCCCACTTATAATTTAACTAAGGACTTTGATTGGGATAGTGAAAACGCAAATCTTCTCTTTGAGATGACAGCAAAGTATGGACTGCCCTATTTCTGTCTTGATGAAAATACAGAGATTATTACAAAGAAAGGGCCGAAGAAAATTAAAGAAATTGATAAGGAAGATGAAGTCTTGAGTGAGAAGGGAAAGTTCCACAAAATTACATTTAAGAAAAAAGTGAAATCTGCTAAGAATGTAATAATTAAAGGGAAAAATTTTGAAATAATTTGCAGTAAAAATCATAGATTTCCAACGATGGAAGGCTTAAAGAAAGCTGAGGAATTATCCTTAAAGGATAAATTGCTAAGATATGATGAATATGTGGAATTAGAGAGCGGACTGATTTTAGATTCATCATCAAAACAGTTTTTTGGAATAGATGGTTTACAATCTATAGCAAAACAAAAATTTATAAAGTTGAAGCCGGTTAAGAGGATAAAGAAACTTCCAGGATTTCTTTACCATAAGAACAGGTTTCGAACTACTCTTAATCAAGAGATAAGAATACCAGCGGATTTAGACAAAGATTTGATGGAACTCATTGGTATAATTTTAGGCGATGGTAATTTGAGTAGAAATAGAGTTAGAGTAATTAATGCAGATAGAGAAATTATCAGATTTGTAACCCAGGTTTTTAAGGAAAAATTTGGATTAACACCTTTCGGGAGAAGAGCTGGTCGTTCTAAAATATGCAAAGAGATATCAGTAAATAGCGTTGTACTAACTTCTTTCTTAGAACATCTTGAATTGAGAGGAAATGTTTCTACCAAACGAGTTCCAGAGATATGTTTCTGGCGTTCCGATGAAGAAATAGGTAGTTTGCTAAGAGGTCTATTTGATACCGATGGAAATATAATTCTTAATAGAAGGAAAGATCATATCATTTCAGTTTGCTTTAGTAATAAAGAGTTAATTAATGATGTTCTTCTGTTGTTAGCGAAGATTGGAATTGTCGGAAAACTAAACAAACTTAGAGGAAACAAGAGAATCTGCATCACCGGATCTAGAAATATTGAATTATTTAGAAAATTAGTTGGATTTAGAATAAAAAGAAAGCAAAAACTCCTCCTATGCCCTGTTAAAAATACGAACAAACCAAGCATTGGCGAGAAAATAATTTCTGTTAAAGAAGCCTCTCGTACAGATAAACATTATCTTTATCAAGGGAAGGAATTTGTTAGGACAAGAAGCGATGTGAGAGAGCCTTATTTATTTATCCAATCTTATGAAAAAGATGTTCAATCGATAGAAATAGAAAAAATCGAAATGGAGAAAAATCCTCGGGTTTTTTATGATATTACTGTAAACTCACCAAGTCACCAGTTTGTTTTAAAAAATGGAGTTATCAGTCATAATTCTAATTTCATCAACAGCAGCCTGAACGCCGGTGATGTGAGGAGTATGTGCTGTCGGCTTCGCCTGAACCTAAGAGAGCTGGATAGAAATATCACCGGTGGTCTTTTTGGTTCGGGGGATTCTACAGGCAGTATTGGCGTGGTGAGTATTAATATGTCCCGAGTAGGTTATCTATCTAAAGATAGAGATGAGTTCTTTAAAAGATTAGAATATATGATGACTCTGGCAAAGACTTCCTTAGAGATTAAGAGGGAAATAGTAAAAAGAAATATGCAAGGAGGGCTCCTCCCTTATACTAAAAGGTACTTAGGAACCTTAAGAAACCACTTTTCCACCATAGGACCTGTGGGAATGAATGAAGCCTGTTTAAATCTATTGGGAGAGGATATATCTGGAAAAGAAGGAAGAGATTTTACCCTGAGAACTTTGAATTTTATGAGAGAAAAACTGCAGGATTTTCAGGAAGAGACAGGACATATCTATAATTTAGAGGCGGTCCCGGCTGAGGGAACCTCCTATCGTTTATCCAGAATTGATAAAAGAAAGTATCCTGATATCATTACTGCCGGGAAGGGAACTCCCTATTATACAAACTCTACTCTTCTGCCTGTAGATAAGACAAAAGATGTTATAGAGGCTTTAGAACATCAGGAAGCTCTTCAGACTTTATATACCGGGGGTACGGTCTTCCATATATTTTTGGGGGAGAGAATGTCTTCTGGAGAATCCTGCAAAAGACTCCTGAAAAAAGTGGTGCATAATACCAGAATTCCTTATTTTACCATTACTCCCACTTATTCTATCTGTCCTGACCATGGATACCTCAGGGGAGAGCACTCGGTATGCCCGAAATGTGGGAAGGAAGCAGAAGTATACAGTAGAGTGGTAGGTTACTTTAGACCGGTAAAGAACTGGAATCAGGGGAAACAGGAAGAATTCAAGCAAAGAGTAGAATATAAGGTGGCAAGCTGAAGAATGGAATTTAAGGGTTTTGAAAAACTCTCTTTAATTGAGTATCCGGGGAAAATAGTTTCTGTTGTATTTGCAGGAGGGTGTAATTTTCGCTGTCCTTTTTGTCAGAATCCCGACCTTGTTTTGAACTCTGCAAAGCTGCCTTCCATACCTGAAGAGGAAGTAATAAATTACCTTATCTCTAAAAGAAAGTGGCTGGATGGTTTAGCTATTACCGGTGGAGAGCCAATTATTCATAAAGATCTGCCGGATTTTTTAGCTAAGGTAAAGAAAGAAGGTCTTTCAATAGAGCTGGAAACAAATGGCAGTGAGCCTTTAATGATAAAAAAATTGATTGATAATAATCTGATAGACTATGTGGCTATGGATATTAAAGCTCCTCTTACCTGGGAAAAGTATAAAGAAGCAGCGGGAATTAATAGCAAGGAGCTTTTTGAAAGAGTTAAAGAGAGTCTAAAATTACTGCTAAAATCTAAGATAGAGTACGAATTTAGAACAACCCTTGTCCCCGGTTTATTAACAGAAAAAGATGTAATAAAGATTACTGAACAAATTAAGGGGACAAAAAGATATGTTCTCCAGCAGTTTATACCTGATAAGACCTTGCAGGAAGATTATAAGCAAATAAAACCTTATTCTTTAGAGGAAATAGAAAAGATTAAGGAGAGAGTGAAAAAATCTCTTGGGGTTTGTGAGATAAGGGGGATATAATGACGGCAAAAATTTTAAATTTTTTAAAATTTTTTTTACTCACTCCTTATATAAAGGCAATTATTGCTTTTCTCATCTTTTTTGCAGGAGCGAAGTTAATCTATTTTTTTCTTACTCATCTGGCAGCTAAATGGGCAAAAAAGACCCCTACTCAGCTTGATGATATTATTCTTTCCAAAGTAAAAAGCCCCATCTTTTATATTATCGTCTTGGCAGGAATATCTATGGCTATAAATTTTCTTCCCGTTCCTGTCTTATTTAAAGAAATTTTCTCTAAAGCAACAGTTTCTATAGTTTTAGTTATTTCCTGTTATTTAGCGGCCACTTTTTTAAATTTACTTATTAAGGCCTGGATTAATAAGAGAAAAGCGGTGGTGGGGAAAGCGAGAAATGAGAGTTTAGTAGTTTTAAGCAGGAAAATATTAAATCTTATTGTTTTTATTTTATTAGTCACTTTCATTTTGAGTCTATGGGGAGTAAAAATTACCGGGCTGGTAGCCAGTTTGGGTATCGCTGGTTTAATAGTGGGTTTAGCTTTACAAAGTACTTTAGCCAATGTTTTTGGAGGAATAGCTCTCATTGCCGATGGTTCTTTTAAAATAGGAGATTTTATTGAATTGGATAGTGGAGAAACAGGAAAAATTATTAATGTAGGGTTAAGGTCTACTCGTATAGAATCATTTGATAAAGGTAATGAGGTTATTATTCCCAATAGTAAGTTGATGATGAGTAAAATTACCAATTATGGACGCCCTCGGATTCATTTAAAAATGGTAGTAGATATAGGTGTAGCTTATGGTTCAGATATAAAGAGAGTCAAAAAAGTTCTTTTAGACTGTACTGAGAAGGTGAAGGGAGTTTTAAAGAACCCTTCTCCTCAGGTTTACTTTATGGAAATGGCCGATTTTTCTCTTAATTTTAAGATAATATTCTGGATTGATACCTATAAAAAAAGGCTGGAAATACGTGATAAAATCATCTCTTTAGCTTATGAGGAGCTGCAATCTCAAGGAATACAGATTCCCTTCCCCACAAGAACCATTTACATAGAGAAATCATCATAATTGAGAATTCAGAACTAAGAATTGAGAAAATGAAAAATTATAGATTTTGTCCATTATGTGGAACATCTCTCAAAAAAGGTATAATTGATGGAAAGAAGAGAGAATACTGTCCTGAATGTGGGTTTATAAATTATAAAAATCCTCTTCCTTCTGTAGGCTCTGTTGCTATAAAAGATGGTGAGATTCTCCTTATAAAAAGAGGAAGGGAACCCGGAAAAGGTTTCTGGGCACTTCCTTCAGGATTTGTTGAATCTGGTGAGGCACCAGAAGATACCTGTCGGCGTGAACTAAAAGAAGAGACAGGCCTGGATGGAGTTATAAAAAGGCTTATTGGAGTATACAGGGAAAAAACAGAAACCTATGGTGATGTAATCGTTGTAATGTATCTTATGGAGATTATTGGAGGAGAGCTGAGAGCTGGCGATGATGCAGAAGAAGCAGAGTTTTTTAAAAAAGAGAGATTGCCCAGTCTTTGCTTTAATTGCTTTAAGAAAGCAATAGCGAAAGTTTTGAGTGAAAACTTACTCTGATTCTGGTATACCAATCGGAAAGCCAGTTACTCTTCAAAATCAATAATTAATTTCCCGGAGGAGTCTTTTTTATGAGTGATTTTGGCTTGGTTCATATTTATACTGGTGAGGGAAAGGGTAAGACCACAGCGGCTATTGGGGCTGGAGTTCGGGCTGTCGGTCACGGTTATAAGGTATATATGATTCAGTTTCTTAAAGGAGGGTCCGAGTTTCCCGAGTATGGAGAAATCCGTGCTATTAAAGCATTTAAAAATTTTACTATTGAGCAGTTTGGCCTATCCCATTTTGTTATTCCTGGTAAGGTTTCTGATGATGATTTAATGATAGTTTCTCAGGCTTTGAGGCGAGCCCAGGAAGTTAGCTCCTCTGGTGAATATGATCTGGTAATTTTAGATGAGATTAATGTAGCTTATAAGTTGGGGCTTCTCTCGCTTGAAGACTTATTAGCCCTTTTAAAGAATAAAGCGAGCCAAACAGAGCTAATTATGACGGGTCGTGGTGCTCCTCCCGAGCTGGTGGAACGAGCAGACCTTGTGAGTCGGATTGTGTCTGTTAAACATCCCTATAATTCAGGGACTAAAGCTCGAAGGGGTATAGAATACTGATTACATTTCCCACCAGGGATTAAAGGCGTAATATATTTCTTCCATATCTAATCCTCTTCAAAAATTATAACCCTTTTCACCCTCTTCAAAATTGAAAATGGATGGGGACATCCAAAAGATTAGTAATATCTCCTGGCTTTAAATCTTTAGCCAAATATATTAGCTCAACTCTAAATATCCTCTCTTTGTACCTTTCTGTTAGGAGCTTAAAATAAGGCTCTTGAGAATAACTATAGCGAAAGTCCTTCCCTTTAGCATAGCCACTTTTTCCACTTTTAAAAATGCTTTTGCCATAATGCAAATGAAGCTGACCGTTAGGGATGCAGACCAGTTTAAGAGCTTTAATATTTGGCTTAGCATGTTCGTGAATTATTTGAATAATGTATGTTAAGCAGACTTTTTTAGTATCTCCCTTTGGATTATAATATTGAGGGAGGTTTGGAGTAAACAATCCCTTTATTCCATAAGAAGTTTGGTTAATTGCAATGTTTATTTTGCCTTTATAATCTGCTGGATTATCGATAAGAGCTGTTTTAATTTCTATATGAATAAAAGCATCTTGGAGTTCAAACATCAAGTCAGAACCG
>JAYEHT010000223.1:0-1954 GCA_034659655.1 Candidatus Aerophobota bacterium
AAACTATGTTTCACTCTACAACTATTTTAATAGTAAGGGATAAAAATAGTGTAGCCATTGGAGGGGATGGGCAGGTAACTTTTAAAGATATAATTATGAAACATAAAGCAGAGAAGATAAGGAAACTTTACAAGGGAAGAGTTTTAGCCGGGTTTGCAGGAGCAGTTGCCGATGCTTTCACCCTTTTTGAAAGATTCGAAAAAAAAATCGAACAATATCAGGGAAACCTTTCTCGAGCTACTCTTGAATTGGCCAAAGATTGGAGGCAGGATAAGATACTGCGTAAATTAGAAGCCTTAATGATTATAGCTGATAAGGAAAAGTCTTTATTAATATCGGGTAGCGGGGATGTGATAGAACCTGATGATCGGGTAATAGCTATAGGTTCAGGAGCAGGATTTGCTCAGGCTGCTGCTCAAGCATTAACTAATCATACCGATTATCCTCCCAGGAAGATTGTGGAGATAGCTATGCGTATAGCTGCTTCCCTTTGTATCTATACAAATGAGCAGACTACTATTGAGGAATTACAATGAGAGAAGAATATCTTGCACCTTCCAATATAGTGAAGGAGCTAAATAAATATATTATAGGACAGGATAGCGCTAAACGCGCCGTAGCTATTGCCCTGCGTAACAGGTGGCGAAGACAAAAGCTCCCCTCTGAACTCCGCGATGAAGTAGCTCCTAAAAATATTATTATGATCGGTCCTACAGGGGTGGGGAAAACAGAAATTGCTCGTCGATTGGCTCAGTTAGCCCAGGCCCCTTTTATAAAAGTAGAAGCCAGCAAATATACCGAGGTAGGTTATGTAGGTAGAGATGTAGAGTCTATAATCAGAGACTTAACTAACATAACAGTGTATCAAGTAAGAATGGAAATGATGAGAAAAGTGAGAGAGAAGGCAAAAAAGTTAGCTGAAGAGAGGCTTTTGGACATTCTCCTTCCTCTTCCCCGGGAAGCTTTAACTTCTCAGGAAAAGGAGACAGAGAAAGATGAAAGAGTAGAAAGAGCAAAGAGAACCAGAGAAAGATTAAGAGAAAAACTAAAGAATAAAGAATTAGAAGAGAGACTAATTGAGATAAAAACAGTAGATAAATTTACTCCTATGATGGAGATATTTACCACCACAGGTGTAGAACAGATGGGAATGAATTTTCAGGATTTATTGGGAGATATGATGCCCAAACGTCCAAAAGAAAGAAAACTTCCTTTAAAGGAGGCTCGAAAGGTTATTATCGAAGAAGAAGCTAAAAAATTGATTGATAAGGATAAAGTCATTGAAGAAGCTATTAAGCGTACAGAGAATTCGGGAATAGTATTTATTGACGAGATAGACAAGATCACTGGAGGAGAGACAGATAAAGCGGCTATTTCAAGGCAGGGGGTGCAAAGAGACCTCTTACCTATTGTAGAGGGGACTACGGTAAATACTCGTTATGGAGCTGTGAAGACCGATCATACTCTTTTTGTAGCCGCGGGAGCTTTTCACACTGCTTCCCCCTCCGATTTAATCCCCGAATTCCAGGGAAGATTTCCTATCCGCGTGGAACTGAATAGACTTACAAAAAAAGATTTTAACAGAATTTTAACAGAACCTAAAAATGCTTTAATAAAACAATATCAAGCTCTCCTGGAGACGGAAGATATAAAATTAATTTTTGAAGAAGGCGCTATCAAGGAAATCTCCTCTTTTGCTTCTCTGGTTAACGAGAGAACAGAGGATATTGGAGCAAGAAGACTGTACACTATTATGGAAAAGCTTTTAGAGGATATCTCCTTCAAAGCCCCCGATACCTCTGATAAATCCTTCACTATCACCACTGAGTATGTAAGAGAAAGACTAAAGGATATAGTGGAAAGCACCGACCTTTCTCGGTATATCCTCTGATTCTATTTATTATAAATTTGGTCTCTATAAAACTCTTAATTCCTCTCTTCAAAGTCAGGCTCT
>JAYEHT010000224.1:0-1931 GCA_034659655.1 Candidatus Aerophobota bacterium
CCCTCCAACAATATATTTGGCGCCGATTAGTTTATTTAGCTCCGGATAAGGATTATTCTCAGCCAGGCGCTTTTTTCCTCTTAGGTCCTGCTCGGTTAAGAGATTCTTGAAATTTACTCTATCAAGGATTATAAACTGATGAGAGCGATCAAGGGCGGTAATGAGCATCTCGGTTGCTCCCTGAGAGATTGCGGTGCTCTTGCGATTGGCCAACTTATCGTCTTTATATTGACCGGTTTTGTCCCTTAATTCATAAACAGCTACGGAAATTCTTTCCTCAGGGACAGACAAACTCAATAGTTTTTCGGTTATCTCAGTAGTGTTTATTTGAGGAGAGCTTATTACCGGTGGAGATACAACCTCCTGTGGTGGCTTGTCCGTATTTACTGGCTTAAAAACCGTAGTAAGAGCAAGCACTGCAACTACAAACACTAATGGTGCACCCATTTTACACCTCCTTTATTATCTTTCTCTATTACTTATTATTGTTTTCGTTATTGTTATTATTTTCTACACTTATCTGGGCATTCCCCGTCTCGCCATCGCCGTCCCCGTCTGAATAAACTACCACACTGGTGCTTGAGCTTCCCGTTCCATATTCAGGCTCAGAATTCTGTTGGGTGCCAATAACAGGTTTAGAATCATCATAGCTGTAGATATAGTAATATTCATATTGGGTTGGAAAAGGGCTGCCAAACTTGCAGACCTCAGCTATTTGCAGGTCTACCTGTCTATCCTGAGCACACTCAAAATCCCAGGCCATAGTTGAGCTCGCATAAGAGATACCCGAAAACAATAGGACTACAAGGCCTATAACCACAAATCCTGCGATAATTAATTTGGCTTTCATAGCTGTTGCCTCCTTTCTTAATAATTTATTGATTTATTTGTTTTCTATTAATTGTTAAGCAATTTTTGTGCCAACTTGCAATTGCCTGAAAATAGGCTATTTAGAGCATCTTCAGATGGTTTATTCATTAGAACTTGCACAGATTTTTCTCCACAAAGAGCTATCTCTCAGCAGTGTTTCCTGGGTACATATTTGTACATTTTCAGCGCTCGGTTGACCTTTTAAGAGAACATAAAAAGAGCTCGTCCAAATGGACATTTTTGTGCCTATCTTGTGCAAAACCGTGGTTATTGGCAAAATGAATCTAAAGTTCTCCAAATCGAGAAATCCTTCCCCTATTCAATTTTCTTAATTTGTTTTATTTACCAAAGACCTTTTTATTATTCTCTTGAGGTAGCCAAGGTTAATGGGCTTGATAAGGTAACCAGCGATATGTTTTGCCCGAACTCTGCGGTCATCTCGCATTTCTTCATAGGCGGTACAAATTACTACAGGCAGTTCTTTATTCTTTTTTCGCATTTTCTTCAGGACGTCCAGGCCATGCATATTGGGCATCTTCAGGTCCAGTACTAATAAGTCCGGAGTTTCTTTTTTTATCTTTCTTAGCGCCTCCCGTCCATTGTTAGCTAACATTACCTGGTATCCCTCTAAACTAAGCTCTGTCTTAAGAAGCAATTGAAAATTCTTATCATCATCGGCTACTAAGATAGTTTTCATAGCTCGCTTTCATTTTAGTTAGTTTTTTAGTCCTACTAACATACTCAAGCTAATATTTCCTCGATCTTGCTCAAAAGGGCTGAAGGGCTAAAGGGTTTGGTAATGTAGTCATTAGCACCTACTTCTCTACCTTTCTTTTTGTCTGCTTCTTCTCCTTTAGCTGTAAGCATAATGATGGGTATCTGTTTGGGCTGAAGCTCTCTTCTCAGTTGTCTGCAGACCTCAAAACCATCCATCCCCGGCATTACTATATCTAAGAGGAGGAGATCTGGCTTTTCTAATCTTGCCTTTTTCAGGGTTTCTTTGCCCCCGGAGGCATTAATAATTTCGTAATCTTTATCTTCCAGGGTAACTCGTACCAATT
>JAYEHT010000225.1:0-9840 GCA_034659655.1 Candidatus Aerophobota bacterium
TAAAGGAGTAGAATATGATTGCTAACCTAGATCTAAGCAGGTACAAGATGCAGGTTGGGCTTATCATTATCTTTTTTTTAGTTCTTGCATTGTTTATGATTACAAGCCCCCGGGTTTTCTTAAGACCTACCATTTACCTCGCCTACTTAGCAACGATCCCCTTTGTAGGTATTATGGGCTTGGGACTGACGTTTGTGCTCGTCAGCGGGGAAATTGATCTCTCTTTTCCTTCGGTAATGGCCCTTTCTGGCTATATCTGTGCTATAGTATTCTCCGCCACAGGAAGTGTTGTTTTAGGAATATTAGGCGGCTTGGCCAGCGGCGGTCTAATTGGGATGCTTAATGGCACGTTGATAAGGAAAATCGGTATTCCTTCAATAGTCGTTACTCTGGGAATGATGTTCCTCATAAGAGGGTGTATTAATGTTCTCTCTGGAGGGTTAGGGAAGTCGCTGACAGCTCTTATGGGGAACCCGTGGCATAGAGCTCTGGCAGGTAAAATAGGAGGTTTTATTCCAGCCCAGTCGCTCTGGTTTCTTGCTTTAGCGATTGCTCTCTGGTTTATCTTATTCCGGCATAAATTTGGTAATTATGTGCTTTTTGTTGGTGATAACGAAGACACAGCAAAGATGATGGGAGTAAAAGTTGACAAAACAAAGACAATGGTTTTCATATTGATGGGGGTATTGGCGGCTTTCGCCGGGTTAATAGATAGCTTTAGATTGCTGAAATGGTGGCCTACAATGGGAGAAGGCTACTTGATGACAACCATGGCTACTGTATTTGTAGGTGGAACTTCTATGTTCGGGGGTGAGGGAACTATACTGGGAACTTTCATAGGCGCTTTTCTTATAGGTTCCTTAGAGGCGGGAATCGTTGCAGCAGGCCTTTCTGGCTTTTGGACACAGTTAATCTACGGTTTACTTATCATTATTGCTGTAACAATACATGCACTTGTCAGAAGAAGGGGAGGGGTTTAATTTAGGAGATATTTGGTGACATCACGAGAGAGAATAAAAAAAGCTATAAATCATCAGGAAACCGACCATATTCCTCTTGATTTAGGTTCAACTCTGGTTACAGGTATCCAGGCAAGTCCTTATGCTGAATTAAGAAAAGTACTCGGTTTAAAGGAGAAGCCAGTAAAGATAATTGACCCTTTCCAGATACTTGCCGAGGTTGAACCAGAGGTGAGAAAAAAATTAGGAGTAGATACTATAGGCCTTTGGCCTCCAACCAATATATTTGGATTTAAAAATGAGAATTGGAAACCCTGGAAGCTGTTTGATGGCACTGAAGTAGTGGTTCCAGAAAAGTTTATCACCACAGAAGACGATGGAGGGAATATTTACATCTATCCTCAGGGGGATATCTCAGTTCCTCCCTGCGCAAGAATGCCCAGAGGAGGTTACTATTTTGATGTTCTCGTGCGTCAGGAACCAATTGATGAGAAGAATCTAAATTCAGAGGATTGGACAAAACAGCAATTCTCGGTTTTCTCTGATGAGATACTTAGATATTTAGAGAAAAGGGCAGATGAGCTGTATAAAAATACAAGCCTCTGCATTGTAGGGGAGTTTATAGATGCAGGTTTTGGAGACATCGCCTTAGTCCCGGGACCATCTATTAAACATCCTGAAGGAATTAGAGATCCAAAAGAATGGTATTTAACTCACATTCTCCATCCTGAGTATATTAAGGAAATTTTTGATATTCAATGTGAGATAGCACTAAAGAACCTTGAGCTTTCCTATCAGGTAGTGGGAGATAAAATAGATATAATTATGCTCAGTGGGACAGATTTTGGCAGTCAAAATGGGCCTTTTATATCTCCAGATATGTATCGTGAGCTTTACAAGCCCTTTCATAAAAGAATAAACGGTTGGGTGCATAAAAATACTCCCTGGAAAACTTTCTATCATAGCTGTGGGTCTGTAGTTGATTTTCTGGATGATTTTGTTAAAGCAGGAGTGGATATCTTGAATCCAGTTCAGATATCAGCTAAGAGTATGGATCCAATCATGCTTAAGGAAAAATATGGGGAGAGGTTAGTCTTTTGGGGTGGTGGAGTGAACACCCAGAAAACGCTTCCCTTTGGGAGTTCTGAGGAAGTGAGGAATGAGGTTTCTGAACATTGCCGTATATTTGGAAAGGGAGGAGGTTATGTATTTAACACCGTTCACAATATTCAGTCAAAGGTTCCGCTAAATAATCTTATGGCTATGTTTCAAGCAGTAAAAGAGTTCAAACTTTGAAACGAAACAAGGAGAAAAACAATGGAAGAAAAAGTAAGAATAGGTTTTGTCCCGGCACAGCGGGACCCTTTTGATGAGACCTGGGCTGAGGAGATGAAAAAAAGAGTATTAAAAGCTCTGGGTTCTGTATGTGAAAAAAGCAAAATAGAGATTATTCATCCAGATGAGAATCTCACTAAAAAGGGGCTGATTCGTGATGATGAGGATGCTGGAAAGGTTATAAAGCTCTTTAAGGAAAAGGAAGTAGATGGAATTATGATTGGTGCTATGACTTTTGGGGATGAGCGCTCAGCTGTTAGCATTGCTGAGAGTATGCCTGGGGTGCCAGTTCTTCTTTTTAGCACCAAGGAAGGTCCCTTTACCGAAGATGGAAATAGAAGAGGGGACGCTTTTTGTGGAACACTTTCTATTGCTTCAGGTTTATATAGAAGAAAAATTCCTTTTACATTTTTGGGAAATGTATTCCCTGAGGAAGAGGCCTTTAGTGAAAAAGTAGAAGAATTTGCTCATACCTGTTATGTTGTAAGAGGTTTTAGGGGAGCAAGAATTGGTCTGGTAGGTCCACGCCCGGAGCAATTTGAAACCTGTGCTATTAATGAATTTCCTATGATTGAACAATTTAGCCAGAGAGTAGTTCCAATTTCTCTGGCGGATGTATTTCACCTGGCAAATTCCTTGGGAGAAAATGGGGATATATCTAAAGTTGTAAGTGAAATTAAAGCTGCCACTGATTGGGAGGAAGTAGGAGAGGAAACACTTAATAAATCTGCTCGGCTGGAGATTGTTCTAAAGAAATTTGTCAGGGAGAAAAAATTAAGTGCTATGGGAGTGGAGTGTTGGTCAGCTATGCAAGAAGTATACGGTATATCTCCCTGTTTAACTATGGGAAGGCTTACCGACCAAGGTATTATGACCTCCTGTGAGGTTGATATTTATGGAGCCTTAACTATGCTGATTCAATATCTTGCCTCCCTTAAACAAAGAGTTCCCCATTTTATCGATTTTACCATTCAGCACCAATCAAGAAAAAATACTTTCCTGGCATGGCATTGCGGAAATGCCCCTTTCTCGCTTGCCGGGGAAAGAGATAAAATATGTATAAAATCCCACAGCATCCTTGGTAGAACCTTAGGGCCGGAGAGGAGTGGGGGAACAGCTGAATTCCAAATTAAACCTGGTGAGATTACCATAAATCGATTGGTTGAATACGATGGAAAATTTAAGATGCTAATTGCAAGGGGAAGGATAATTTCCAGCGAGGATAAGCTTAGAGGTTCCTGGGGATGGGTAGAAATGGACGATTTAGATAGGTTTTACAGAACTTTAATTGAAGAAGGATTTGTTCATCATGGTTCTATAATCCATGGTGACCTCAGGGGTATCATAATCCAGTTTTGCAAATTTGCAGGGATACAAACTGTAGTAGTATAGCTATTAGACGAATAACTCTTACCTCACTCCACATATTATTCGAGGAGAACAAAGATGGATACCGTAACCATTTCTTCACTGCGTAGAGCTATGCGAAACCTGGAAGAGAAAGGTCGTTATACCACTTTGCTGGGAATCGGACCTGTATCAAGGAATGTGATAAGGGCTTCCTTCGAGTGTGCCAGGGAATATGATTTCCCCCTTTTTTTCATTGCCACAAGAAATGCTGTTGACCTACCGGAGTTTGGCGGCGGATACCTTATGGGGTGGAGTCAGAAGGATTTCGCTAGGAATATAAAAAGGATGGCTCAGGAAGCTTATTTTAAAGGCCTTATGTATTTATGCAGAGATCATGGTGGACCCTGGACAAGAGAGGAAGAGGAAAAGGAGTTTCAATTCGGGGAAAAAGAGGCGATGGCAAGAGCAAAATCGTCCTTTCTGGCTGATCTTGAAAGTGGTTTTGACTTACTGCACATTGACCCCACAAGAGACCCTCATGTTGAGATGTCTCCGTTTAAGGTTGTCATAGATAGAACACTTGAAATTATGGAGTTTATCGAGGAGGAGCGTAAAAAAAGCGGTTCACCTTTTGTGGGCTACGAGATTGGCACTGAAGATATTCGGGGAGGAACAACTGACCCTGAAGCCTTTAGGGACTTTATTGGTAAATTTCTCGATGCAGTAAAGAGGAGGAACCTTCCTCATCCTGATTTTATTGTAGGACAAACTGGCACCCTGGTGCGTTTGTGCCGAAACCTAGGGAAATTTAATCCGAAGAGAGCACGTGAGTTGGCCCGGATAGCCCAAGAGTACGAAATGGGTTTTAAAGAACATAACACCGACTACCTGGACCCTGGCAGTCTTGCTCATCACCCTGAATTGAGAATCACTGCCGCTAACGTTGCACCAGAATTTGGAGTGGCAGAGACCGAAGCTTATCTCGAACTGAGTGAGATGGAAAATAAAGTAGACAGCGATCATATTTGCTATTCTAAGTTTCGCTCACTCTTGACCAAAATTATTCTGGAGAGCAGATGGTGGAAAAAATGGCTTCCTCAGAATATGCGGCATATTACACTGAAAGAAGTAAAACAGGACAGCCAGCTATTGGATGAAATTGTATGTGCCTCAGGTCACTATGTGTTTAACAATCCTCAAATAAGAGAAGCTCGGAATAAGCTTTTTGAGAACATACGCTCATTTGGGATTCTGGATGATCCGAATGGATATGTGTTGAATAAAATAAGGGTATGTATAGAAAAATATGTTGAGGCATTCAATCTAAAAGGACTGACTTCTCTTCTTTTGAATACAAAGTAAGGAGCTAACAATGGATATAGAAGTTGGATGCGTAGGAGATTTACTTGTAGAAATTATGAGGGAAAAAGTAGATGAGCCCCTTGATATATCAGGGAAATTTGTAGGGCCTTTTCCCAGTGGTGCATCAGGAATCTTTATCGATACTATAGCTAAGTTAGGAGTTAAGGCTGGTTTTGTTGGTGCAGTGGGTAAAGACGATTTTGGGGAGTTGATTATTGGCAGATTAAAAAAAGATAAGGTAGATACATCTCATATAAAAATGTTAGATGATTACACAACAGGAGTAGCCTTTGTTACCTATTTTAGTGATGGAAGCAGAAAATTTATCTATCATTCGTCTAAAGCTGCTACAGGACAAATTTATCCAGAAGATATAAAGGAGGATTATTTTTCTAAGTTGAAATATCTACATATTGTTGGTTCTACAATGTCTATTAATGAGAACTGTAGAGAAGCTTGCCAGAAAGCAGCAGGTATAGTAAAAGAATCGGGAGGGAAGGTGAGCTTTGATCCCAATTTTCGTCCAGAGCTCCTTAGTGAGAAGGAAATTAGGGAATTTTTTAACCCCATCCTTTCAAGTAGTGATGTCGTTTTACCTACCATTGAGGAAGCAATGGTGTTAACGGAAAAGAAAAATCTTAAAGAAGCCTGTAGAGAAATTTTAAAAAAGGGACCAGAAATAGTAGCAGTAAAACAGGGCAAGGAGGGATCAAGCATCTTTTCCTTTGATGAGGAACTCCATATCCCAGCGTTTGAAGTGAAGGAGATAGACCCTACAGGAGCCGGGGATTGTTACTGTGCTGGATTTATTGCTGGTATACTTAAGGGAATGGAGTTGAAAGAAGCGGCAAGATTTGCTAATGCAGTAGGAGCTCTGGCAGTGACTAAGAAAGGCCCAATGGAAGGAGCACCTACGTTGGAAGAGGTAAAAAAGAAGATCAAAATCCAGGCAAGGAGAAGGATAAAAAATGTTAGAGAAGTTAAAAGAGCTCGTATGTGAGTTAAATCTGGAATTGCCCAAAAACAGGTTAACTGCCGCAACCAGTGGTAACATAAGCGGTAGGGATTCAGCCACAGGTTATGTGGTTATTAAACCGAGCGGGGTTAAATATTCCAGACTTAAACCTTCTCTGATGGTAGTGGTAGATATGGAAGGCAGGGTTATTGAAGGCGAGTTAAAGCCATCTGTTGATACTGAAACCCATCTCTACCTCTATCGTCATCGCCAGGACATAAATGGAGTAGTTCATACTCATTCAAACTATGCTACCAGTTTTGCAGCTTTGGGTGAGCCTATACCAGTTTACCTTACGGCTATTGCTGATGAGTTCGGGGGACCGATTCCCATTGGTGAGTATGCTCCTATTGGAGGCGAAGAGATCGGTAAAGAGATACTCCGTTCCCTTGGAAATTCTCCTGCCATTTTGATGAAAAATCATGGGGTATTTACTGTGGGTTCCACCCCCGAGGCTGCTCTTAAAGCAGCCATAATGACAGAGGATTTAGCAAAAACGGTTCATCTTGCCCTTCTGAGGGGCAAACCTCAAGAAATCCCCCCTGAGGAGGTTGCGCGAGCGCACCGCGCCTATATGGAAAAATACGGGCAGGCAAAGTAGTAGAAAAAAAATAAAAAGAAGAGAAAAATGGCTAAGTATTCTATCGGTATAGATTTTGGGACTGAATCGGCAAGGGCGGTTCTGGTGAGAGTAGAGGATGGGGAGGAGGTAGCAACTTCAGTGTATCAATACCCGGATGGAGTTATAGATGAGGTTCTTCCAGGAACTAATCTAAGATTGGAACATGATTGGGCCCTCCAAAATCCAAAAGATTATCTTGAGGCTATAAAATATACCATTCCTAAGGTTCTTATGAGTAGCGGTATCTCTTCGGAAGAGATAATTGGCATAGGAATAGATTTTACTTCTTGCACCATCCTCCCTATAGATAAGAAAGGGATTCCTCTGTGTATGAGAGAAGAATATAGAAATAACCCTCACTCCTGGGTAAAGCTCTGGAAACACCATTCTGCTCAACCAGAAGCTGATAGAATAAATGAGGTTGCCCGACAGAGAGAAGAGAATTTTCTTGCTCGATATGGAGGAAAAATCTCCTCAGAATGGTTCTTTCCTAAATCTTTACAGATACTAAACGAGGCTCCTGAAATTTATGAGGCTGCTGATGGATTAATTGAAGGAGCAGACTGGGTAGTTCTTCAGCTTACAGGAAAAGAGATGCGAAACTCCTGTACCGCTGGTTATAAAGCAATATGGGATCCAGATACAGGTTTTCCCTCTTCTGACTTTTTTGAAGCTGTTAATCCTCGTTTTGAGAGAGTAGTTGAGGAAAAACTGTCTCAGAAAATTTATCCCTTGGGTTCAAGAGCAGGAGGGCTAACTTCTTATATGGCTAAATTGACCGGGTTAATAGAAGGGACAGCGGTAGCTATAGGAAATGTAGATGCTCATGTCTCTGTTCCGGCTGCCACAGTTACTGAACCAGGAAAAATGGTTATGATAATGGGAACCTCCATCTGTCATATGATGGTGGATAAAAATCTTCGCTTAATTCCGGGAGTCTGCGGAGTAGTAAGGGATGGAATTTTGCCTGGATACTATGGATATGAGGCTGGGCAATCGGCGGTGGGAGATATTTTTGCCTGGTTTATAAAAAATTCTGTCCCCCCAATTTATGAGGAAGAAGCTAAAAGAAAAGATATAGACATTCATAAACTCCTTGAAGAAAAAGCATCCAAGATAAAACCTGGAGAAAATGGACTCTTAGCCCTTGACTGGTGGAACGGTAACAGATCCGTTTTGGTGGATGCTGATTTAATGGGACTTCTTTTAGGATATACCTTAGAGACCAAACCAGAGGAAATTTACAGGGCTTTAATTGAAGCCACCGCTTTTGGAACTTATAAGATAATTAATTCATTTGAGGAAAATGGAGTGAGGGTAAAGGAACTTTATGCCTGTGGTGGGTTGCCTGAGAAAAATAAGCTTCTGGTGCAGATTTACTCTGATGTTAGTGGAAGAGAGATAAAAATAACTTTCTCTTCCCAGACTCCCGCTTTAGGATCGGCTATGTTTGGAGCAGTGGCTGCTGGAGAGGTGAGGGGAGGCTACAATAACATTGTGGAAGCAGCAAAGAAAATGGCTCATTTAAAAGCTGAGCGATATTCTCCCAATCCAGAAGATCATTGTCTCTATCAAAGAATTTATACTGAATATGAAAAACTGCATGATTACTTTGGTCGAGGGGAAAATGATGTGATGAAAAGATTAAAAGAGATAAAGAGAGAGATTAAGGGATAAAGGTGAGGCTATCTTCAAAAGAGAAGCCTTCTGTTTTCATCAACTTTTTTTCGAGGTTGTACATTGAAAATTACTCTGAGAAGAGCGGGAATCATTCTCTTAGTAGCAGGGATAGGCGGGGGCATTTTTTTCCTTATCAGCTTTTACCGAGTTGAAGAAGAGTCCTTCAAAAATCCCCGAGAAGAGATGGTAAAAGAACAGATCCAGAAAAGAGGTATAAAAGATGAGAAAGTTATAAGAGCGATGATAAAGGTTCCCCGCCATAAGTTTGTAGCTGAGCATCTTAAACCTCATGCCTATGAGGATACACCCCTGCCCATTGGAATGGGGCAAACCATCTCCCAGCCCTACATTGTAGCCTTAATGACCGAACTTCTCCAGCTTAAAAAAGAAGATAAAGCCTTAGAGGTAGGAACTGGCTCTGGTTATCAGGCAGCAGTTCTTGCTGAGATAGTCAACGAAGTTTATACCGTTGAGATAATTGAGAAATTGGGAACAAGAGCCAGGGAGAGGTTAAAAGAGTTAGACTACAATAAAGTCCAGGTAAAAATTGACGATGGTTACTATGGATGGAAAGAGTATGCCCCTTACGATGCTATCATTGTAACCTGTGCTGCAGAACATGTGCCTCCTCCCCTCATCCGTCAACTTAAAGAAGAGGGAAGAATGTGTATTCCTGTGGGAGGTCCCTTTCAGGTTCAAACTCTTATGTTAATTGAGAAAAAAGGAGAGAAAATTATCTCAAGGAGTATCCTCCCTGTAAGATTTGTCCCCATGCTCAGGAAGCATTAAATGGCTCTATCTGTGAGCATATTTTTAATTTCCCTCTCTCTTTTATCCTATGAAATTTTGCTGATGAGGATATTTTCCATCATCAGCTGGTCCCACTTTGCTTATATGGTGATCAGCCTTGCTCTTTTAGGATTTGGGGCCAGTGGAACTTTTCTTACTTTTTTTAGAGAAAAAATAAACAAAAAATTTGAATTTTTATTTATCCTTTTCTCTCTCCTCTATGGGATAGCTCTATTTACCTGCGTATGGATTATCCAGTTAATCCCCTTTAGTCCTTTTCTCATTGTCTGGTACAAGATCCAGTCCCTTTACCTCTTCTTATACTATCTTATCCTCTCTGTTCCTTTTTTTCTTGGGGCAAGCTGCATAGGAATGAGTTTCATCCGCTTTGACAGAAAGATTCCTGAATTATACCTTTTTAACATGTTAGGCTCGGGTGCTGGAGCCCTGACAGCAGTTTTACTTATGTATATATTTTTCCCCACCAGTATTCTTTTCTTACTCACAACTCTGGGCTTTTCAGCCGCTGTAATTTTCACCTCCCGGATGGGGAAAAAGTATCTTTTGAGGGTTTTTCTTCTCTGTTTAGTTATCACTTCTCTTTTTTACTTTCATCCCTTACACTTAGAAGTATCCGAATACAAAGGATTAAGTAAGAGTTTAAACCTTCCCGCATCCCGCGTATTAAAAAAGTATACCTCTCCCCTGGGGCTTATCCATGTTCTGGA
>JAYEHT010000226.1:0-1917 GCA_034659655.1 Candidatus Aerophobota bacterium
TTTTCTTATAATTTAAGGAGATAAAGGAAGAAGGAATTTCATTATCTTTTTCTTCTTCTGGAAAGTAGTTCTCCAGGAAATCCTTATCACTTACACGGTCCAGGCTAATTTTCAAAGAAGTAGACTTAGAAAAAGATTGCTGGTGTCTTAATTTTAATCTCCACCTTTCCTCCCTGGAATCTTTCTCTTTTGTGAAGTAAGTTCTTATCTCTCCTCCTCCCCCTCTTAGTCCGTAGGAGATGTCTAATCCTTCTGCCCACCCCTTTTTTTCTCTATAATCCAGATGAAAGGTTCCCTGAAATTCTGGAGAGGTGTAAAAATAGTAGCCGCTTCTTATATACCAGCCAGCAAAGTCACTGTATCCAATGCTGGGAAAGATTAACTTATTCTCTTTCTTAAAATTCCTTACAAAGACAGGGATCCAGAAGAGTGGTACCTCTCCTACATAAAAGGTGACTTTTTCCGCAACAATCTCTTCCCCTATGTATAACTTAATTTTATCAGCTTTTATTTGATAATGGGGAGGAGAAAGGTTGCAGGTAGTAAGGCTTGCATCTAATAATTCTATAAGTTCGGGGGATATACGGGCTTTCTTTGCTTTATAGAAGACGGACTCTTCCCTCCCTTTTGGGTGAAAGATTACTCCCTCCTCTTTTTTTAGATTATATTCGAGTTTTTCTCCCCTCATTCCATCTTTTCCTATTTGCAAGTCAACTTTTCCCTCAGCTACAAGGTTAAAATTTTCTAAATCTAATTTTATATTATCAGCTTTTATCTCTGTGTTTTTATATATTAGCTTTGCCTCTTCCGACATTTCGAGAAAAGGAGGATTTTGAATCCAGTAAAGATGATTTGCCTGAAATTTAATTTTAAAAGCAGAGGAGGAAGAAGCTGTGATAAAAAAAATTATTGCTCCTATCCCTATCTTCCAGATTTTCAATCTTTTTCCCTTTACAGTTTGAAATTTTTTCCTAAAAAGATTTTTCTTGCCTTTTCACTTTGGGTAAGTTCATCGCGCCTGCCGGCAATAAGTATCTCTCCCTGATGCATAATATAAGAAAAGTCGGTAATTTGTAAAGTATCCCTTACATTATGGTCGGTTATAATTACACCTATATCTCTCTTTTTTAACTCAAAGATAATTGTCTGCAGGTCAGAGATAGTAATAGGGTCTATGCCGGTAAAAGGTTCGTCAAGAAGAATAAAGGAAGGAGTAATAACCATAGTTCTTGCTATTTCTACTCTTCGCCGTTCTCCCCCGGAAAGAACGTATGCCTTTTTTCCTTTAAGATGAGAGATTCCTAATTCTGAGAGTAAAAAGTTTGCTCTTTCTTCCCGTTCTCCAGGGGAGAGATTTAATGTTTCCAGGATAGCTAAAAGATTTTCTTTAACAGTAAGTTTTTGGAAGACCGAGGACTCTTGTGGAAGGTAAGCGATCCCTTTCTTTGCTCTTTTATATGTGGGAAGATGGGTAATTTCCTCTTTCCCTAAAAAAATTTTCCCTCTATCAGGTTTAACTAATCCGAGGATCATATAAAAGGTAGTAGTTTTCCCTGCTCCATTAGGCCCTAAAAGACCTACTATTTTTCCCTTCTTTACCTCAAGAGAAATTCCATTCACTACCGGAGTTTTCTGATAAATTTTAGTAAGTCTTTCCACCTTTAGTTCCAATTCCGCCTCCCTCTTCCAAAGAATAAACTGCTTTTACAGGTAATCCTTCCGCTTCCACTTTCTCTCTACCCAGCCAGATAGCTACCTTTTCAGCTGAAAGCTTATTCCCTAAACCATCTTGATAATGAACTTTTTCTTCCAAAAGGAGCTTGTCATCTTCAGCAGTATAAGTGACCAATTCGCAGGTAGCCTCTCTTTTTTCACTTAATTGCTCTACCTTCACTTTCCCTATAGCGATAACTTTTT
>JAYEHT010000227.1:0-1914 GCA_034659655.1 Candidatus Aerophobota bacterium
GGTAAAAACTCCACCGGGAGCATCAGGATCCTCTACTATTAAAGCAAGAGCTCTTGTTCCTTCTGGAGGAGAGTTCCATGAGAGAGGCGGAGATATATTCTCACCATCTGCAGTAAATCTTTTGGGAATAACTTCTCCTTCTTTAAATGCAGAACTTTTAATCTCCCAGGCCATCTGTTTGCCTCCTTTCTTTTCAAAGTGTTCCATCTTTTTCCCCAAAGTTTTAATTCGAAACGAGAGTTTCTCTATTTTCTCCTCACTTAAAGGAGCTGGTTGGAAAAAGGATACTCGAACAGCCAGCACACATCCAACAATAGCTATAACTAAAGCAACAATAGAAAGCACAAAGTTCGCCTTTGTTCCCATTTTTCATCACCCCCTCCTATTCAGCCTAAAATTGGCTTATTCGTAAAAATGGATCTAGGCTACCTTTTCTTTTCCAAAATAAGCCCATAGGAGTCTCATGGACGAAAGTTTTTTGCCGAGCTAATATTCTTCTTTTCATCCCTGCTAACAAACCTAATCATCTCGGCAAAAGCTTTTTCTGCTTCTTTTATTCCTTCCCTCTTTATTCTGGATATTCACTGGAATTTCTCTTTGCCGAACTATTTTTCAACACCTTGGATGAATCTTTTACGCTGGGTCAGCATTGGTTGTTCTTCATTTTCTAAACTATGAGATTCCATATGTAATAGATAAGCTGACATCCAAAAAAGATAAGAACCGCTCCACAAGCTACCTGAAAAACCTTACGAATTTTAACTGACCTCACCAATTTTTCTGAAATGATGCCCATCAGACTCCCCAACACTATAGGAGCAACTGCTGTACCTATGGCAAACAATGCAGCATACAACATCCCCAACAAAATTGCATTTTCAGCTGAACAGGCAATATAGGTGAGCACTGCCACCTAGGGAACGCAAGGAGCAATGCCCATCAAAAAGCCAAATAAAAAGATACTTTTAGTACCTTTATCTAATATGCCCTTTCCAATCCTTCTTTTAAATCCTTTACCTAATATAATAAGGATGCCCATTGATACCATAAAAAAGGCTGCCACTAAATAGAGCCAACCGGACTTTTCAGGGGGGAAAAATCGATTAATAAAGCTAAAAACTACCGTAGCAGCCCCACCCAAAATAACCAGCGCCAAGAGTCTCCCAATGGAAAACAGGAGGCCCACTTTTAAGCCATCCTGCCATTTTTCCTTGGTAGCCCCAATATAAGGCAAAAGCAGTGGGGCAGCATAAGCAAGGCATGGACCCCAGCCCATAGTAAAACCACCTATTAGCAATCTTAAAGAATTAGAAAGCATTCTTTATTTTTATTTTTTTCCCTGCACCTGAAAGAATAAAGTTTTCCCCATAGGTTTTCTCAAACTGTTCTCTAGCCAGGTCACCTGAACAGTGACAGGGGGCCACTTTCTCAACTTTCTCTTCTTTTACTCCCCCAACGATGCCCTTTATCTGCCATATATTCATCCAGCACAGATGAAAGCCACCCAGGACTAAGTAGACATTGGTTTTAAGCATCTTTTTTAGTAACGCCTACCCTACCACTTAGTCTCTCAATTCTATTTCGCTTTTTTTACTTTCTCCTCAGTCATGTTACTAACTCTTTTCATAATTTTCACAATTATTTAAACCCTTCAATGAAGATACGGAGCTTCTCTATCTAACAGGGTTATTCTAAAACACTACAGCCTTATTGGCTGAGAATCCAGGATTCCGGACCTGGAAGAGATAACCGAATTCTACCCAGAGGGAGCTTTAATAGCTTGCCGAATCCAGGTTTATTGTTTCTGGCAATAAGAGGAAAAAGAGCACTGCTGACACTTTTTCTTTCGGCACCAGTTCTTTCCCAATCTGAGAAGAGCTGTTTCAAACCGGGCAAAATCTTTCCCTTTTATTC
>JAYEHT010000228.1:0-3290 GCA_034659655.1 Candidatus Aerophobota bacterium
CTCTTTTAATACTTTTCTAACACTATCAAGACCCATTTTAAAAAGTTTTTTAGCTTTTTCTTTATTCTTAGCCTCAGAAATTACCCGGATGATAGGTTCAGTTCCCGAAAGCCTTATATGTATCCAGCCATCCTTTAAAATAACCTTTACTCCATCAAGAAAATTTAACTCATACCCGGTGAATTCTTCTTTAAGGATAGATTTAAGAAGAGCAAATTTTTCCCTGGGAAATTTGAGCTTCTCTTTGATTATATAATATTTGGGAAGCTCATCAGCTAAATCTGATACTGGTTTATCAGACTTTGCTATATATTCCAGTATTAAAGCAATAGCAGCAATTCCATCGCGGGCATAATGCACCTCTGGGATAATTACTCCTCCATTTCCCTCCCCTCCTATCACTGCATTACACTCTTTCATACATTTAGAAACGTTGACATCACCAATTTTTGTTCGCATAACCTCACATTCAAACTCTCTTGCTATATCATCTAAAGCACTTGTTGTGGAAAGATTTGTCACTACTAATCCTTTTTTTCTCTCCAGAACAAACCTCGTAGCCAGAAGAAGGGGATAATCTTCTGGTAAAACATTTCCCTTTTCGGTAGCTATGGCAATCCTATCCGCATCTGCATCATGAGCAAAACCGATTTCAGCCTCATCAGTTTTAACTTTTAAGGAAAGCTGTTTTAAGTTGGAAGGGATAGGCTCTGGAGAATGGGGAAAAATGCCAGTAGGCTCACAATTAAGTTCTATTACCCTGCATCCTAATTGGCGAAGAAGCAGGGGACTAATCTTTGAGGCTGCTCCATTGCAGGCATCAAGAACAACCTTAAATCTCTTTCTTCTTATACTATCCCCATCTATAATCTCTAAAACCTTCTTCAGGTGTTTTTCCATTGCCGAGGTATCATAGCAAACACTCTTTATCTTGTTCCAGGGTGCTCTTTTTATTTCTTTTTCTTTATAAATTTTTAATAGCCTCTCTCCTTCTTCAGGATAAAGAAAAATACCATCAGGACGAATAAACTTTAAAGCATTCCATTCTCTCGGATTGTGACTGCCTGTAATTACAACTCCTCCTCCCGCCTTTACTCTTTCCACCATTAACTGAGCAGAGGGAGTAGGGCAGATACCTACATCTATAACTTCGCACCCGGCGGAAAGCAAGCCACTGAATAGAGCATACCTGAACATCTGATTTGAAGTTCGTGTATCAGAAGCTACTACTACTTTCTTCTCTTGCACAAATCTACCAAAGGCGGTTCCAAATTTCGCTACTATCTCCGGTGTAAGAGCTTCTCCCACTATTCCCCTTACCCCGGAAACGCTGATCATCAAAGAGTTCATCTCTCTTGCTCCAGTTATACAGCACAACTTTAGTTTAATAAAAATCATCCAAAAAGTCAAAATTACAAATTAAATCCTCTAACTGAGCTTTTTTTGGTGTCCTGGAAAACCACGAATGGTAAATAGTGAATAGTAAGAAGAGTCCCGAGATATTCTTGATGTATATAGGAAAATCATATCTATAATCCACTACCGCTACTGAGGGCATTTCCCTGAAGGAGCCTTATAGGAGCTACCTTAACGAATCTCCGAGTTAAGGAAAAAGAGAAAGACTTGCTGTTTGAGGAGCTTTGCGACGAGTTCAAGCTTTCCCCGTAGCTAAGGAGATGAGCAGAAATAATTCAAAGCGGATATACAGCGACGGAAGGGAATGCCCGAAGTCTTCTTGACAGAACAGAGAAAAATAGTAGGATGTAAACACAAATTTAAAAAAGGAGAAAAAAAGATTGGACCTTTATCAACTGCCTGCTCATCGTCTCCATCAATTAATTAAAAATAAAGAGGTTTCTGTAGAAGAAGTAGTTACCTCTTTTTTTAACCAGATAGAAATGATAGAAGAGAAGATAAAAGCTTTTCTTTCCCTTAATAAAGATGAGTCTTTAAAAGAAGCCAAGGAATGGGATAAGAGGATATCTCAGGGAGAAGAGATAAAACCTTTAACAGGCATCCCTATCGCTATCAAAGATCTCATCTGCATACGTAAAAATGAGACTACCTGCGCTTCCCATATCCTTAAAGGATTTTATCCTCCTTATTCTGCTACGGTAATAGAAAAATTAAAGGAAGCAGGACTCATCTTTATAGGAAAGACAAACCTGGATGAATTCGCCATGGGTTCATCTACTGAAAACTCTGCTTTCAAGATAACTCGTAATCCCTGGAACATAAATACTATTCCGGGAGGTTCCAGCGGAGGGTCGGCGGCTGCCGTAGCCAGTGGAGAAGCTCCTCTTGCTCTGGGCTCAGACACAGGAGGCTCTATTCGTCAACCAGCTTCTCTTTGTGGAGTAGTCGGCTTAAAACCAACCTATGGAAGAGTCTCTCGTTACGGACTGGTTGCCTTTGCTTCTTCTTTAGACCAGATTGGACCAATTACCAGAGATGTTACGGACTGCGCACAACTTTTAAAGATAATTAGCGGAAAGGACGAGCTTGATTCTACATCTTTAGATTATCCTGTTCCCGATTACCTGCAATCTCTCATTCCCGATGTTAAAGGGGTAAAGATAGGTCTTCCTAAAGAGTATCTTATTCCCGGAATGGAGAAAGAAGTTAAAAAAAGCTTCTCTGCAGCAATTAATGTGCTCACTGACTTAGGGGCTAAAACTGAAGAAATATCTCTTCCGCATACAGATTACGCCGTAGCTACCTATTATCTCATTGCTACTGCCGAGGCGGGTTCTAATCTATCCCGATACGATGGGGTAGGATATGGATATCGCACAAAAGAAGAGTCCAATCTTATAGAGATGTATAAAAAGACCCGTCAGGAAGGATTTGGAGATGAGGTAAAAAGAAGAATAATGCTGGGAACTTATGTTTTAAGTAAAGGTTACTATGAAGACTATTATGGGAAAGCACAAAGAGTGCGCACCCTTATTAAAGAGGATTTTGATAAAGCATTCCAGAATTTTGATGTTATAATTACTCCAACCTCTCCTACAGTAGCCTTCAAGATAGGGGAAAAAGTAGATGACCCCCTCAAGATGTATCTTTCAGATATATTCACCATCTCAGCTAATCTTGCAGGAATACCGGGAATCTCTATTCGCTGTGGATTTGGTAAGGATAATCTACCTATCGGACTCCAAATTTTAGGGAAACCTCTCGAGGAGGAAATGATATTGAGAGTCGCTTATGCCTATGAACAGAATACTGAATGGCATAAAAGAACACCTAATATCTAAAAGCAGGATTAAAGGATTAAAGGATTAGAGGGA
>JAYEHT010000228.1:3390-9788 GCA_034659655.1 Candidatus Aerophobota bacterium
AAAAGCAGGATTAGAGGAAAAAAGAAGATAATTTTAGAAATCTAAACCTTTACAGGCAGGAAAAGCTTATGGGGAAGATAAACAGCGAAGCTAACGGTTCTCCTTTGATTATAGTGCAAGAGGAGACCTTACCTGCAGCCTGGGAAAAATCTGTGGTAGAATGTTGGAACAAAGGAATAGAAATCAAAACAGAATATGATAGATCAGAAGACCCTCCCAGTAAAGACTGCACCATAATTATAGAAGTATCCCATCCTTTTAAGGAACCGCGTCTACATCGAGCTTTTCCAGCTGGATTAGGTGATTTAGAAACTTACCGCCAGGAAGTTATCTTTGGAATCCACGATGATTGGATTAAACCGGAAGAAGGCAAGTGGGAATACACCTACCATGAACGCTTATTCAATTACCTCCCTTCCTCTTTTGCTCAATCCATCAACCAGATAGATTTTATCGTGGACAAACTATCTAAGGTTCCTTATTCTCGAAGAGCACAGGCAACAACCTGGAAGTGTTGGCTCGACCCTGAATTTGATGATCCTCCCTGTCTGCAACGCTGCTGGTTCAGGATTTTCAGGAAAAAACTTCAGTTAAATGTTCACCTCCGGAGCAACGATGCCTTTAAGGCAGCCTTTATGAATATGTTTGCCTTTACAGAACTCCAAAAAATGGTAGCCGAAAAAATCAGCAAAAAGATAAAAACCAGTATCACTGTGGGTAAGTATATTCACATCGCTGACAGCTACCACATTTATGGGTCCTATTATCAGGAATTTAAGAGATTTTTAGATACCTTAAAAAAAAGAACCTTCAAGGAAAGAACCTGGACAACCTCCTTTGCTGAGCCCTTTTTTGAAGAAGCAAGGAAAAGATTATGAGAACTCTTCTCCTGCCAAAGCATATAAAGCTTTCTCTTTCTCCTCTGCTCTCTTTCCCAGCTGTTCCACTATTTCCCTATTCTCTTCCTTTAATAGATGCTTAAATCTTCCCTGAGATTTTAGCCACTCTACAAAAGGTTTCCTCTTTTTTTTGGGTTTATAGGTAATTCTGTATTTCCCATTTTCTACCTCATACAAGGGCCAAAATCCTGTAAGTACAGCCAATTTTGCAATCTCTATGGTTCTAGAGGGATCATATCTCCATCCTCTGGGGCAAGGAGAAAGAATATTAATAAAAGTGGGTCCCTCCACAGATAAAGCCTTCTGAACTTTCTTCATCAAATCATTGTAATAACCAGGGCTTGCCTGAGCTACATAGGGAGAGTTATGAGCAGCCATAATCTGAGTTAAATCCTTTCTATACTCCTGTTTTCCTTCAGGAATAGCTCTACCTGCGGGTGAGGTAGTAGTCGCCGCACCTCGAGGACTGGCACTGGAACGCTGAATCCCCGTATTGTGAACCACAATTCCATCAGCAATAAAATTATGCTCTCCTTCCACCCTTAAATCTAAAGTCGGCTCCTGTCCAACTAACTTTATCTCTCTTACCTCTTTCATCTCGAAGTACTCGTTATCCATTAAAAAATTCTGATACCTATATTGACTCGGATACTTTCCCGTATTCCACTCACCTCTTTCACTAAAGCAGACATATCCATATTCAGAGGTTTCTAAAAGCTCTCTATCCACACATTTTGTGCCTTTCTCCTTCCTTTGCTGATGCACTTTTCCAACCCTAAAGCCTGTAGTTTGCAGCAGGAGCCTTAGACCTCTGAGGAGTTCATAGCTCGCTGAGACGTATCGCAAGCTATTACCTGCTTTGTAACCATCTGAAAGCATTAAGCCTTCGATAAAGCTTTTTCTCTCTTCTATAGGTAAGGTAAATAGCCAGGAGGGAATTATCTTATTTTTTGCACCGGATCCAAAACCTAAGGATTCAATAAATCTGGCAAGATTTACAGAATTTGTATAAACATATATTTTATTGGTTCTTGTCTTTCCGCCAAAGATCTTTGAATGGAGCTCGAGCAAAACATTTCTCCCCTTAGAATTCTCCGGGAGGGCAAATCCCACCTCTCCCTTTCCGTCTCTCACCCAACCGTCACCAACATATATGCCAAGATATTTCATCAAATCCGGACTGGAGTATTCCGGCAAGTCTATCTCATTCAAACGGTTTACCTTATAATCTCCTCTCTTTACCTTATTAAAATCAAATTTAAATGATTTCCCTTTGTCTAAATTTTTCAACACTACGATCTCATCCCCAGGCTTCATTTCTGAAATTGTCTTCCAGACAAAATTGTTCTCCTTGCCTCGGCCATTCCTCTTCAAAACCAGAAAGGGATGATTTGCCGTTGCTTTTATTGAATGGTGCAAGGTCGTTAGTTCATAAACATCTTTTATTCCATTGTCAAACACGCCTGTGCACTTTTTCAAAACTAACTGATAGGTTTTTTGATCAAAGGCGTAAATCTGGTCTCCTTCTTTTACCTCCATTATTCTCTTAAGCCCATCTTCGGTCATTATTAAAGAAGAGGTGCTCAAGCAATTCATATAAGCTTCATTATCATAGCAGATATAAAGAAGGTGATGACCCCTTTCCACAGCTCCGGATAAAGCCTGAATTCCTATATCATAGGTTCCCCCATCGCCCCCAAAAGCGATGAAATTAAACTCTTTATCTATCCTGCCCTGCCTCTTTAAGGAACGGTAAGCTGCCTCAACGCCTGATAAGGTAGAAGCTGCATTCTCAAAAGCACAATGAATAAAAGGGGTCTTCCAGGCAGTAAAGGGGTAAATGGTGGTAGCAACCTCCAGGCAACCTGTAGGACAGACTACCACTACCGGTTTCTCTGAAGCTAAAAGCGTCTGTCTTGCTATAATAGAAGCAGCACAACCTGGACAAAGCCTCTGACCACTGCTTAATAAATCCTCTTTTTTAGACAAAACTTTAAGAGATGGCATATTTATCCTCCATATTTATTCTCTCAATCCAACAAAATCTACCAATTTTTCTACTTTTCCCGTATCAGCAATTTTTTGAAGATTCCTGTAAACCCCTTTAATCTGCTGGATACTGATATCCCTTCCCCCTAATCCATAGATGTAGTTTACCACCGGCACTCTTCTCTCTTCTTCAAAAAGAGCCGACCTCACCTCTAAAAATATGGGTCCTCCCTGAGCGCCGAAGGAGGCAGACCTATCCAGAATAGCTACCGCTTCAGCTTTCCTTAAGACCTGACAAATCTTTCCCACTGGAAACGGGCGAAAAACCCTTATTTTTAGAAGTCCTGCCTTCACGCCTTCTTCTCTTAACTCTTCTACAGCTGCCTTTACTGTTCCTGCAGCAGAGCCGGCAGCCAATACAATGAAATTTGCATCTTCTGTTTTGTACTCCTCCATTAAGCTATAATTGCGCCCACTCAACTTTCCAAATTCCTCTCCCACTCTTTGAATAACCGGGGGCGCTTTTTCCATAGCTTCTATCTGCTGTCTCTTATGCTCAAAATAGTAATCAAATAAATCAAGAGGACCGTAAGTTACAGGATTATCTACATCAAGAAGAGAATAACTGTTTTTATATTTCCCTATAAAATCCCTCACTTCTTCATCTTCTAAGAGTTCCACCCGTTCAGTGCAATGGGAGATAATGAACCCATCAAAGGTAATCATTACCGGAAGAAGAACTTCTTTATTCTCCCCAATGCGCAAAGCTTGAATAACGTTATCGTAAATCTCCTGACAATCCTCACTATAAATCTGAATCCACCCGGCGTCTCGGGCTCCCATAGAGTCAGAATGGTCGCAGTGAATATTAATAGGAGCACTCAATGCTCTATTTACTACAAACATTGTAATAGGCAGTCTACAGGAGGAGGCAATATAAACAATCTCCCACATTAAAGCCAAACCGTTGGCTGAGGTAGCCGTCATTGCTCTTGCTCCTGCAGCTGAGGCCCCAACACAGGCACTCATTGCCGAATGCTCACTCTCTACCCTTATCATCTCTGTAGAAACCTCCCCATCAGCAACAAATTCAGAAAATCTCTGCACTGTTTCTGTCTGTGGAGTAATAGGATAAGCAGCTACTACATCCGGGTTTATCTGTCGCATCGCCTCAGCTGCTGTCTCGTCACCAGTCAAACCGACTATTTTCCCCATCTTATTCTTCTCCTTTCTTAAGAAATTCACTCTCTTTCACCATTTCTATAGCCTTTACCGGGCATTCTGCAGCACAAATTCCACAACCCTTGCAATAATCGTATCTAATGTCCTTAATTTTCCCATCCTCCACTATAATAGAGGAGTCGGGACAATAAATCCAGCAGAGAAGACAGTGATTACACTTCTCCTCATCCCTTACTGGTCTAAATGTTCTCCAGGTTCCTGTTTTATACTCCTCTGCATTTCCTGCCTCTAAAATAAGTCCCCCTATGGGAATCTCTTTCCATCCTTTTTCTCTCATTCCGATTGTACCTCCTCGTAAGCTTTCTTAATTGCCTGAACATTACCCTCCACCACCCTGGAGCTAAACTTCTTCTCAAATTTTTTCTTCACACTAGAGATAACCGTCTCTAGATTTAAAATGCTTGTTGCCTTAATTAAAGCTCCCAACATCGGAGTATTGGGCAAGTTTTTTCCTAAAATGTCCAGAGATATGGAAGTAGCATCCACAGTAAAAACCTTGCCTTTATTCAAATGCAACTTTTCTCTAACCTGTTGAGGAGCTTTAGAAGTATTTACCAGAATTACCCCTTCTTCTGGCAGTCCTGCGGTAACATCTATGGTATCCAATAAAGTAAAGTCAAGAACTACCACTGCATCAGGATTAACCACATGAGCATGAACAGTTATCGGACTCTCACTTATTCTTGTAAAAGACTGGATAGGTGCTCCCATCCGCTCTGGACCATATTCAGGGAATCCCTGAATATATTTTCCTCCAATTAGGGCAGAAGAGGCTAAGGCTAAAGCAGCTGTCTTCCCCCCCTGTCCTCCCCTTCCATGCCATCGAATCTCGGTAATTTTTTTCATTAGACCTCCTTTTTATAAATTTAAGTAAACATAAAAAACCTTTTTGTCAAAATAATGTTTGTTTCGTAAAAAATCTCTAAATTCAAGGACAGAGCTGAATGTAAAATAACCAGAGAAAAAATAGATAGGTTCTTTTCACTCAAATTTTCCGAGGATGTTTCTCAAATGCTTTAAAATTGCCTTTGTTATTCTTTATTTATTGTTAAGGTTGCAGTTCGTCTATTTTCCCGTGTTATTTTACCATCGCTATCTACCACTGTTAAGGTTACTGAGTAATCACCAGCTGAAGAATATGAGTGATTTACTGCTTTGCCTTCTCCCATTGTGCCGTCACCAAAATCCCACTTGTATAAGGTTATTATGGCATCCGGGTCAAGGCTGTATGAGGGAAAAGCTTCAAAGGTTATCATCTGGTTAACAGTTGGCTCCTCCGGCGAATATATAAATGAGGCATAGGGTATAAATTCTGAAGGTAACATAACAAACGGTCTGGCATATTCTCTTCTTAGCAAGTGAACATTTAAGTTGAGCCCATCAATATAAAGAACTGCTAATATTCTGTAGTATTTATCATATTGCCTCTCATCGTCCACATCAAGCTTAACAACTTTTCCCAAACACATCTTTTCGACAAATTCTTTAACTTCCCTCCCCTCTGCTGTATCTAAGGCTGGTGCATCGATGCCTACAAGCCGTACACGCTGAATACCACGAATATCTTTATTTTCGGGAGCAAAGATAACATCTATTGTATCACCGTCTCCCACATGCTTAACCGTTCCACTTACGATTACCCCTTTTGATAATGCCCGTTCCTTGAACCGCCAATCTGAATCTGAATTTGTATCTAAGCCATCTGGATACCTTGCCCAGTAGCGATTCTCATTGTCTCTATCGCTTGCCACCCGTGTTCTATCTACCTCCACTTCTTCTGTGTTTCTTAGTATAATCAACTCCTCCTGGTTATCTAACCATTGACTAAAATGAACATAAGTCCAATAACCTTTTGAAGATATTATAGTGCCTTGAGGTATCTTAATAGTTACTGTTTTTCCATGTGTAGTTTCCAAAGTCCAGTTGCTTATATCTACATTAACCTCAGCTGGGTTGTAGAGCACAACCCACTCATTGCCCGCATCTCTTCCTGCAGGATTAAGCTCGAATTCGTTTATCACTATATTTCCAGCCAGGAGAGCACCTGGCAATACAATATACTGAATTAATAAAACGACCAAACCGGCCAGCCATCTCGTCAATTTTTCATTTAACATACCGACCTCCTACTATTTTATCTCTGTAACAGTTTAGCTTTCCTAAAAGACTAAATGTAATTTATCATACTTAGAAATTGTGTCAACTATAATTTACCTTAAATTCTCCTTAACTACTTCCTTCTATTTTATTGTAATAGAATTTCTCGGA
>JAYEHT010000229.1:0-1902 GCA_034659655.1 Candidatus Aerophobota bacterium
ATATTTCAGTAACATCCACAAATTCTACCTCATCACCAAACAATTGACGCAAATACCTCATCTGACTGTAAGAAATAGTGGATAGCTCAACTCCTGCTCGGGAGACCTTAATTCCTGCTAATGGTTCCTTAATAACGGACAGGTAATCTGATACATCCTCCGGGAAATGGAGAATTTGACCTAAAGAACACTTCTTTAGAGCTCTCTGATAGTCAAGTAAAGGGACGACAAGCACCGGGGCACCGGTTGGCTTAATGATTAAAATACTGCTCGTTGCTCTGTTCATTCGAAACGCACTAAAATACCGCACATTAGCACGATCAAAGAGAATAGCAACATCAATTTTTGCCTGCTTTAACCACTCACAAAAATAAGGAATACGTTCATTGAATTCCATTGCCTTTACCCTGTTAGATAAGCTTCTCTATCTCACGGGGTTTACCCCTGCAAAAGTTCTTTTACTTCTGTCTCAAAGTCGGGATTTAAAAGATAGATTTTTTTAGGAACACGGGATTCAACGCTGGAATCCGCTTGACTGGCTAGCTCGAAAACCAACATCAGTTCTTGTAGGTTTTTTAACGCTTCATCAAAATCAACTTTTGATAAACCAGTCAGCTCTACAAGAGAGTGTCGTTCTATATAAGGATTACTTAAAACTACTTTAACGATCTTATGGCAATGAGGGTCTTCCAGAATTAACCTTCTACTTTCTTCCTTCATCCTCTTCCCCCTGTAAAATTAAGCTCCTCCACGGGGATATAATCCAGATCGTATCCGAAATGTCTCGGTCCAAAGACGGCAATACCTTTATCTGTTCGCATCCGCTCATGGGCTGGGATGAGAATAATTGAGCCACGATAGCCGTATTTCATAATGTCAGTTCTGATTGGCTCACCGGTCTCCGGGTCGAGTATTGCGATCAGATCAGGGGGCATACATCGCACTTTTCCATTAATCCGAAGATTCAACCATTCGTTTTGAAAGTCCAGGAGAGCTATACTTCCTTTATCTTTCTCAATGCCCTCCATTACTACCTGGCCGCTGGTAAACCCCTTCCTCATTTCACTACCAAACTCTCTCTTGATATCCACGATTTTCCCCTTGAAGACATTGTATCCTTCTACATTCCGATTCTCCTTAAGACTATAAAGAACCTCGGCTACAGGGTCACGATGGCTACGTCGAGCTTCCCAGACTGCTCTACCGATCTCCCAGGCGATTGACTGGGAATTAAGAATCGAGGTCTCTTTAACATCTCTGCCACTCATCGGGTAGGTAACAATCCAGGAAATTCCCCCATAGGCCATTGCCGTCCGGCGGCAGAGAGTTTCGCTGAGCAGGTCATCTTCCTTAGTATCGATTATCGTTACATTCCCCCGATTATCAACAGATACAGTGGGTGAGGAGTGAACTCCATGGGTGACCCATGAGGTCATCTGGAGCTCAGGGAAAGCTCGGTTCATCCCATCAACATCAATTACGGGAACCCCAAGCTCACCAGCTACAGCATAGGCAACCGGCGAGTTTACCCCGCCGCATTCAATGGGGATAGTTGCTTTAAGTTCCTTGCCCAGGTAGTCTTCAAGTTTTGAGACTGCCAGATTAAGGACGCCTCTACTCGGGGGTTTCTCCGTTAAAACTAAAGCCGCTCCTAAAGTGGCCGGGCTTGCCACAAGAAGATCATCCGGTGTATCTTCTGGATCAACCATAAGAATCTCTTTTCCTTCTTCAATTACCTTATAGGTCCAAAGAAGGCCGATTTCCGGGTCTCCACCCCCTCCGGTAGCAAGAATCGAGGCTCCAAGGGTGATCTCCTCAATTGCCTTTTTATCAATTATACGGAAATCATTAACTCCCCATTCTCTCAAAACTTCTCGTACACTCATCTACCTCCTCCTACTT
>JAYEHT010000230.1:0-9730 GCA_034659655.1 Candidatus Aerophobota bacterium
CTTTTTCTTGAAGATAACGCTTAAACTCTAAAAAGCTATCTCTGGTAAAGCCTTTCTCCGATATAAACTGTAAGAATAAGCCTATCCTGTGGGTGTAGTCTTCTCGGGTGGAGGAGCTTATATCAAGTAAGCTAAATATTTGGTTAGCTTTTTCTTTTAAGTTCCCTAAAGCTAAAAGTTTAATAGGTTTAGCCTCAGTAATTGCTTTCATTTATTGCCTCTCTTTTTCCTTAAGGTCTATTTCCACCAATCCTTCTTTCTCATTCCAAACAGGGGTAAAGATTGTCCCAACCGCTGGTATATCTATATTGTAATATCTGAAAAATGAGAGTCCTGGTATATTTGCGTCATTTCTTTTCCTAATTCTACTGACGGAGAAAGAATTTTTTTTCTTGTTGGTCGGTTGAAAACCTACTTTTTTGTTTTCGGGGTCCCAAAATAGATATACTCTCTCCGCACCTTTAAAAAACTTTTCTAAAGCTACACTGTTTACCCAGAGAATTCCTCTTTTCCTCATAATTATCTTAGGTTTGGTAGTAACTACTCTATTTTTATTTAACTCCAACTTCTGATAACTCATTTCTACCTCCTGACAATACTTATTATAATATAGCTTATAAAAAATGTCAAGCCCCTTTAACTTAGACCGCGGAGGATCTGCCTTCAAAAAATACCTCCAAACAAGCCCAAATTAGCATAGATAAGGGGATAGCCGGTGTTTTTATACCTCTCTAAAAAATAAGCCTCTCTATCAAACTGTTTTTATTAAGCCAGTTCTTACTTTCAGTTATTCTGTAAACCTAATGCCCAAATTAGCCAAGTGTAAAATTCTACTTCAATAAAGTCATCAAGGTCCACTTCCTCGCATATCTGGTTGATAATGAGTTCCTTTAGCCTGGTATCTTCCATTTAAACTTATCACCTTCCAACTCCTTTCTTAATTTCTCTTTTTTAACCTTTGTTAGGTTTATGTTAGGTTTTAGTCTAATCTTTACAATCCGCTTCAATTCTATATTATCTCAATTCCTGTTAGGTCTTGTTAGGTCTCCACCTAACACAGCAAACCTATAACTGGCAAGAGTTAGACCTTACTTTTGTTAAAATGTTAGGTGTTTTTGTGTGGTAGCCCCTTATATGAAAAAATATTTCTGCATAAAAAAAGTAATTATACTAAAACTAAGAGTAGTGTATAAAGTTAAAATCACCTAACAACCTAACATTTGCCCTTAAATGCCCACCAATACTATATTTGATATGTTAGGTCCTCACCTAACATCACCTAACAAACCTAACATTTTCAGCGTTTCAGCCTCTAAAATTTCCAATCTCCAGATGATCCATTTTTGAAAGGTCAAGGCAAACTCCCCACTTAAGCTTATCCTCAAACCTTATATTTGTATTTTTGATAAAATATTTAGCTTCTTTTATCTGCCTCAAAAAACTATTTTTATCTAATACTTCCCCGTCCCATTGGTAATCCTTTGCCCACTTCTTAAATAAAGGATAGATACTTGATATATGCAGGTTTAAATTCATATTACTATCAACTTTATAGTGTTTTCCTTCTTCCAATATATTATTCTGTTCTACCATAACTGAAAATGCTTCAATAATTGTGTCTATAATAGTTTTGTTACTTTCCTCAAGAATGTTCTTCTTCTGTGTTTGATCTATTACATCGAATCCTTCCTCAAATCTCTTTATATCTTTTCCCTTCTCAGATAAATACCTAAGAAACAAAGCTAATCCTACTCTTGCGTGAGCAGTGTTTTGCCTTAATCTTAAATCAAGCTCATTATCTATATTCTCAAGTTGTATCTGGCATACCCCTTTTATTTCTTTATCGTTTAATTTCAGCGTCCACAAAAGGAAGTCTTTTCCTAAAGAACTTAAAGATAGATGGATTAGTTTATCAAAAATTTCTTTTCTACCCTCAATCTTTTTCTTGCTAAAATATATCTCCACTATCCTATCTTTAATTGCAAGCTCGGAGATTCCCATCTCTCCGGCTACTATAATAGGAGCAGAGTAAATAAACTCAACGATTCCTAAACTTGGGGTCCCCCTAGTAAATCTTGTTTGGTTGTAAACAGCTCTTAACATCTCCGATATTTTATTTCTTTGTGTCTCAGATATCCTTCCTGTTTTATGCTCATCAAATAAAATGGGAGCAAGATTAGAAGAAGAGATAATCCGAGCAAAGCCAAATTCTGTGGGGTGTCCTATGTTTTCAATTGAAGATCTTATTCCAAATAATGGTTTTATTACTTGTCTCAATGTTTCAGTCTTACCTGAATTCTTTTCACCCCAGCAAACAAGAATAGGATTTTGCCCTGTTAGAGATATGATCCTCTCTTTAATAAAGCAGGCAAAACAATACCCCAATAAAGGATAAACTACATCTTCAGAGTTAAAATTAAATAGGTAAGATAATATTTTATCTAACTGATTAGAAGTTAAATTAGCTTCTTTAAGTAATCTCACCCGGTAGGGATTATCGGATAGATATACTATATCTTGTCTTTCTCCTTTCTTATCCCAAGCAAGTCCTTCTTCAATGTAGAGCCATTCTCCATTAACTTTGTGTAGCCCTGTTGTTTTAACTCCTTTCTTTATCGGAGGTTCCTGGCTTGCCAGTATCCCTTTTATATCCTGAATATCATCGTCAGTTCCCCTGTATTCTAAATCCAGCAAGCCCTTAAGAGCTTTCTTAAATCTATTCTTTGAAATCCAGCTATCAGGGTTAAACTGGACATCTTGATAGGTTTTATTAGTATGAGTGCTAATGCTTGCTTTTAGGAATTCTCCCTCGTCTGTTTGCACTCTTACCTTTGGAGTTATCACAAAATTAGTGATAGCTCCTTTTCCTCTTTTTATGTATGATCCCGCCAGCTGATAGACCTTTCTTTCTGGATTAAACTCAGGAGCTTGTTTTATTAACTTTAACAATTCCTCTTTAGTCCCTCCTCGTGCTATCCAGTCGCTTACATCTTCTTTCTCTTTTAAGCCCGGCAAATCCAACCATTTTATCTTTTTAGCTTCTCCAAAGAGTGATAGCCCTATTTGTTCTCCGTGCTCCCATCCTTCTTTGTGGTTGTCAGGATTAAGGATAACTTCCCTGCCCTCTAAGAATTTGTTATATTCTTTCTTCCACTTCCCAGCTCCCATCGGAGAAGTTGTCGCTGTAAAGCCTAATTTCCATAAGTTATTAGTATCTTTTTCTCCCTCAACAATAATTACAGGATCCGGTGATTTTATAAGCTCAGGTAAATGGTATAAAACTCTCCTTACTCCTTTCAGATCCCAAATCCAACCATCTTTCCCGTTAGGTCGTCTTTGCTTAAAGGTCTTAGGATAATATCTAACTACTTGGAAAAGAAGTTTTCCTTTTTCATCTTTATAATCATAGACAGCTACGATTTCCTTTCTAACTATATTTTGTCTATAATTAGAGTTGTATAAATGTCCCTTCCAACCACAAGCCCGGCAGAGATAAACTCTTTTCTCCTCATTTATATCAAGATTTGGGTGCTTCTCGTCTGCGTGCTTTGGACAAAAAGCTCTCCACTCTTTGCCCTGACCCTGCTTCTTTGCTTCAACCTCAATTACTTTTCTTTCCGTGTTATCCCATAGTTTGAATTTCTTATTCATTATTTTTTTATCCTCCATTATTTTCTTATATAATAAAAAAAGGGTTCACAGTCTCAAAAAGAGCTGTAAACCCCTAATTACCTTGCACTATTTTCTATATGTGGTATAATATAGTGTTAAGGGTTTACAGCCTTTGAAGGAGGCTGTGTATTAGCCGATAATGGGTATAAATCTCGCAATTCTTCAAGAGGAGAAAAGGAGGCAACCTGTTATCGGCTTCTTCTTTTTTATTGTAAAAGACCACCATTCAATCACTAAGTAGACTCTCTTTAAAATCTCTTCATCTTGCTGTTTATCTGTGTTTCATCTTTATGTAGTTATATATATCATCTTTTTCTGTATATCAGAGACCCTCACTTTAAAATTTTTTATCTATTGCAAATATGGGATATAGTATCTTTTAACAAAAATCTTCCTTTGGGGTATGGGGTCCGGGGGTATCCCCTCGTTATCCCCTTTTTACTCCCTATTCACTCCCCTTCCAACTCGTTTATTCTTCTTAAGCCAATCAATAACCTCGTTAATATCAAACTGATAGCCCAATCCAACCCGATAAGCAGGCATTCCTGCTTTGATATATCTCCTAATCGTTGCCTTAGTAACTTGTAATTCCTTTATCAACTCTTTTGTGTTAAGCAATACTCTTTTCTTTTGCCCGGTGTTTATCTTCGCCTTATTCAGCATTAACTTTTCCCTTGGTTGTTCTTTAATGCCTTACCTAATTCTTCAATTGCTTTCTTTAATTCAGGATAAAGCTCAACGCTCAAAGTTAATCCCTTCCTAGTAGGTCTGGCGTCTTCCCCTTCTCTTTTATACCACACCCGGATATCCATTAACTTGTATCCCTTATATTCTGTTAACTGTGTTCTTACCTCTTCAGCTGAGTTTTTAGAGAAAACATTAACTAATTTTTCCATTCACCATCACCTCTTAAATTTACTCTTCTATGAGCTTACTCTTATAAAAACTCTCAATTAGGATAAAAATTACCCCGATATAGCCCGTAAGAGCTTATATTTGAGAGTTAAAGGCTAAGGGTATAGATTTATAACCCTGCTGTTTATTTTGGTAATTTAAGCTCTCTCTTATAGATTTTCGACCTTACCTAAATGTTTTTATCAACAAATCTATAAATCACCTTGCTGACTTAAATACTCCCCTAATATCTCCCTCATCAGTTCGGAGGCATCCTTATCCCTTTGAACAGCTAAAAGCTTTATTTTCTTAACTATCTCTGGAGTTAGATAATACGTCGCTCTCTTGTAAACTTGTTGACTTATTGATTTTGTGATTTGCTGACTTGTCAACTTATCAACTTGTTGACTCTGTGGTCTTTCTTTAGGTAATTTTCCAACTCGCTTTAATCTTGCAACAACCCCGGATAAGCTATGAGTATCTTTTAGGTCCTTATATCCCGCTCTTTTTAGTGTAGTTAGTATCTCTTGGTTGCTCTTCCCCTCATTCCAAGTTTTAATTATGAGTGTGTTACGTTTCTCTTTTAGCATTTACTTACCTAATAAGGAAAAAATTAACTTATTTAAAACCTATAAGCTATACCTAAACCAAAGGAAGGCCCGCTCCAATCGACATCTATACCTTTTATTCCTTCTCCTTCAAGCAGATCCTCTGCTTTAGCGCTTATATATCTCAATTCACCCAGGATAGAGACGTTCTCCCCTGTTTTATGCTCTGCTCCTACTAACAGCCGGAACCCTATAGGACTTGCATTGTCAGATGCCCTAAAAGAGATAGGACCTACCGTTATTTCTCCTTCATATTCAGTAGAGAAAGAACCGACTCCCACCCCAATATAAGGAGAAAAAGTCTTCTCAGGAAAGAATCTATAAATTCCAGAAAGAGTTAAAGCACTTAAGTTTAGTTTGAAGTCAGCAAAACCAATAAATCCATCTATCAAAAACGGTTCAGAAGTTTTGGAAGAGAAATCAACATACTCTCCTCGCATTCTCCAATTAGGATTAAAATCATAATTTAAATTTAGTCCCCAGGCAAAACCGCTTTCAAACCCTAAGTCCGTTCCTAAGACTTCGTTTATCCCTATAAACTCATCGTTTACCTCACCATAATTAGGGCTAAAATAACCACCTGATAAGCCGACACCCAAGCTTGCTTGGGCTGGGGCTATCCCAAAAATAAGGATAGAAACTAAAGCCATTATCCCTACCAATTTCATTTTTTTCTTCATAACTTTTCTCCTTTCTTTCTTTATTTTAATTCTTTTTAGATAGGATAAATACTCCTCAATGCCTCTTGTAAAATATGCCTTATTTTATCTTCTGTATAAAAACCGTCCCTTTTTTATAAATATCAATCCCTTTCTATCCCCTCATAAGCTTCCCTTACCTGTTCAGGAGCAAAATCAGAGTATATCTGGGCAGTAGTTAATCTTTTATGTCCAACCTGCTTTTGAATAGCAGTTATAGGCACTTTATTAAGCAAGGCGTGGACTATGTGGCTGTGTCTCAAAGTGTGAGGTGTAGCTTTAACCCCTGCCTCCTCTGAGTAATTTTTAAGTAGCTGTTGTATTCTGCGTGGAGTCAGGGAAAATAATCTACCTTTGCGTCTTTTGGTAAGTTTTAAATATGCCTTAATCTCACTTAAAACTTCTTGAGAGATCCAGGCTGTTCTGCTTGTTTTTGTTTTTGTATTTTTGGCTGGTATAGTTATGAATCGTTCATTAAAATCTATATCTTCAATCCTTAATTTAATAAGCTCTCCAACACGCATACCAGTAGCGTATAGCATTCCGATTATAAGTTTATCCCTGTAGTTATCAATGCTACCTTTTAATTTATCCCGCTCTTCCTTCTTGAAATATTTTATATTATCTGTAAAATTTCGCTTTTGTGTTTTTGGCATAAAATCACCTTTTAAGAATGCCTATTTTGGAGGATCTCAGGCTTCAGTTTATCAAAATATTTCGTCTTTATATGGAGAAAGCGAAGTCAGGTCTTTTTCTATTATCTCCTCCTATTTTTGCCTCAAACCTGAGACAAACAGCATAGAGTTGATCGTTAAAAAAGGTATAATTAATTTTAGTTAGCTGTATCTTACCAATCCTTCTCAGCCTCTTCAGCCTGCTTTTTCTCTTTCTCTTGGGTGTATTGCTTGAAAATCGGCATGCTCCCCAAAGCCAAATATCCCTCTTCATCTATACCATCATACTTGAGAGATACCATTGAAGACAGACTTATCCAGCCCAAATTATAGAATCCCTCGTTGGTCGGCTTCCCAAATTTGACTTTGCAAATCGTTTCCAGGATGTTGAAATTTTCCTTATCTTTGAAATACAGAGCCACACTCATGAATTTTTTAACGTCTGCGTTTGGTGGACTGTAAAATTGGTACAGGATCATATAGAAATGAGCATCCCCCAGCTTGAGCTTATCGATAGGATTTCGGTAGCCCATCATCCATTCATCCAGTTTCGTCAGGAATTTCAGCTCTTCCCCTGGTGGATCTCCCCACTTTAACCCCCTGAAGCCGTCAGGCTCGTTTTGGAAGGCTAAAGCTGTGTTTGTTAAGACCGCTAAAATTATTAAAGTTGCTATCGCAAGTTTTTTCACTTTCTTAGTTCACCTCCCCCCTTTTTTAAATCCCCTCAGAATCTATAACTTAAAACAACCCCCACAGTATCTCTTTTAGATGAAAACTCAATCTTCCACCTCTCAGCTAACTCTTTATTATAGTCTTTGACCGCCCAATAAGCGTCTATAAGCTCCCAAATCCTAAACCCCCAAAAAGATAATACTCCTATCCCTGCTGTATACTCATTAGCCATCAACGTAAAAGAGGCCAGATATAAGCCAATAAACTTTGCCCCCCGAGGCCACCAATCCTCTGCGTATGCATGCCCTAAACTTGGAATAAGAAGAGCACCTCCTACACCTATCCAAGGTTCCTTTTTTTTAGCTTGATACTTCATAAGAGCTTCAGTTTTACTTTCCTCTACTTCTCCAGCAATGATAGGTTGAGCGTATGCCAAGACACCTAAAAAAACACATACACTAAGAATCGCTGCTATATATTTTTTCATTTTACCCCTCTCCTTTCTTTAAAATAAGGTTATTTTAGCTCTTTCTCCCAATACTTATGCACTTCCTCATCTACCCCCTTAACTGTCCCAACAAACTCCTCCCACTCTTCTAAAGATATATGATATTCAATTTTCCCGTCCCATCTAATATATTCCCCCCGCTGGGAAAAATATAGGTCCCAATCAGGGTTAGTTATAGAATTGATCCTAACATTTTTGCCATAGGGAGATACAATTTCTCTACATACAGTAATTCTAAATCTTTGTGAATGCCCAAACCAAAAACTTCCTACAGAAAAATGTTTCCACTTCCCCCAAGCCATTAAAGCAGCTTCAAAACCAGCCAAAACAAGAAATACCAAAAAAATAACCGCAAAAAACTTCTTCATTCTAAACTCCCTCTCCTTTCCCCTTTCTTTAATTTTTGATTACTTTTCCCAAAAATCAGAACCTCTTCAGCATAGCTAATTTAACTGATCCATTTCTGATTATTGGCTTAATCTCAACTTCTGGTTTAGAGGAATGGTGATGAGAAGTTAGTGCTTGAATACCATAATACGCCAAGATAACTCCTACGCTACCTTCAAATACGTTCTTAGTTTTCTTCTCATAAACCGTTTTTGTTTCAGTAATCGTCTCATATACAGGTTCATAGTCATACTCAGCGTAATAATCAATAGAATCTACATTGCCCCCCCTCCATAATAGGAAGTGAACCAGCTTGAACATTGTCCAATGGGTAAATCACCCTCATCATCCAGATGAGTTGAATCAGTTCCAATCAGCTCTCCACCCTCATAGAATTTTACGTGAATTTTAATATACTCTAAAGTGCAGTTTCCGGTATTTTTAGCCATTCCGTCTACATCATATGTATATACATCACTTTTCCAAACAACATCATAGATTGTTAGTTCAGGGTCGCTTACATCCACCGTTTTTTCTGTCTTAATTACTGTAGGAACTCTAATTTGCTGGAAGCCATCAACAGCAAGTCCTATCCCTACTAAAAGCATAAGCCATCCTGTTGTTTTTGAGGAATTTGTTGAAGAACTTGAAGAATTTGCTGGAGAAGAAAGATTTAGTGCGGGAGAATTCGCAAATGCTAAAGTTGGAAGAAATATTAAAATCATAACTATAATAAGCAATTTTTTCACTCTCCTCACCTCCTGGTGTTAACATCCTCAGGTAAATTATAAACTTTTCTAAAACCTCCATCTGGGTCATAAAATAACTCAACAGCAAAAAAATCATTTGGGTTATACATCATATATGTAACCGCACTTCGCAAAAGCAAAAAGTCTATATCTCTGACCGTCTTATTCTTAACCAACTTTTGATTAACTTCCCCATATCCCAAAACAGGAATAAAACAAAGACTTACACCCAACAAAATTACTATTATCGCTTTTTTCATCTTTTCTCCCCTCTACCCCCAATGTTATGTAATTAAGATTATGTAAAGTTCAACTTCTCTGTAAAATAAAGGACAAATATTTCTCAAAGCTCCCTATAAAAAGTGCTTTATCATAGCATATTTCAACGATTTGTCAAGTATCTTCTTTTAAATCATGTAAGTTTAAGCAGAGCATCGCTATTTTACTTCAAAAGGCTTTGAATAAATTTGATCTCTGGCATGGGATAATGTTTGGTGTTGTAGGTACCCAAAGCAATATTATTGGTAGTACAAGTAGCAGCAATGAGGGCATCTGGAAGGAGAAGAGTTGTTCCCTTCTTTTTATATTCTCGCATGTATCCACCAGCCTTATTCGCTATCCTCTGATCTACAACATAAATTTTTAGAGAATTAAGAAAATTGCTAGTCTTCTCTTCTTCTCCTGCTTTTACGCCTGCTTGAACTTCAGCAACACAGATAGGAGAAGTAGCTGAGAGCCCAATTACTTTTTCTAAATCTTCTAGCGCAAGTTTACTAAATTTCGACATGAAAATTGTGAAAATAAGGAACTGATAAAGAGTTGGAGGGTTTATCTTTGTATATACTAAAATTACTAACGGCAAGTTTTA
>JAYEHT010000231.1:0-1901 GCA_034659655.1 Candidatus Aerophobota bacterium
TTATATGCCGGATATAAAATATGGAGGAACTAGCGTGAGTTTACTAAACAACCTCATCAAAATACAAGAGAAAAATAAGCTCTTTCAATAATATCAAGGGATTCGAGAGGTATACTAACAGTGTTTTGATGTATACACTGAAAAAGTTCTAAAGATTATTGCTGTTTGACAACTTAGTTGCTACAAGTTTTATCGATGAGTTATAGGGAAAAGCAGACTATTTATATCAAAAGACACTTGACAATTAGAAACTTTTGGTGTACAATGTATACACTAAAAATGGCTACCATACAAAAGAGAAAATGCAGGGGATATACTTACTGGAGTATCGTTGAGTCTCGCAGGATCAACGGCAAGCCAAGACCTGTTATTTTGGAATACCTTGGCACTGCCGAAGTTCTCATGGAAAGATTGACCGAAGGTATCCCTAAGAAAGTTCGCAGCTATAGTCATGGTACTATCGCAGCTATGCTGGATATCGCCGAAGAGCTTCAAATTGTGCAAACTATTAACAAGCATATTCCTCATAAGCAATTAAGAGATGGTTTTACTGTCGGGGGTTCGTTATTGCTGGCTGCTATTGGAAGAGTATGCTACCCTACCAGTAAAAGAAACTGGTTTCAAGGTTGGGCCAGATATACCAGTCTTTCCTATCTACTCCGAATATCTATTAATAAACTGGATAGCCAACATTTCTGGAACCAGATGGATGCACTTCCCACTGAAGCCATTCCACTTATCGAGGAGGATATCGTGAATATACTGATAGAAAAGCAACAGATAACACTTGACACGCTACTTTATGACACAACCAATTTTTTTACCTATATTGATTCGGCCAATGAAAGATGTAGCCTTGCTCAAAGGGGTAGAAACAAACAGAAGCGAGCGGATTTAAGACAGTTTGGACTGTTACTTCTGGTCTCTCGTAAGGAACAACTCCCCCTTTTCCATAAACTCTATCAAGGGAATCTCACAGATAGAACTGTTTTCAAAGAGCAATTCAAGCAGATATTAAATCGATTCAAAGCTATTTCTGCCTCATTAAAGGATATCACCCTAATATTTGACCAGGGTAATAACTCAAAAAAGTTATTAAAGGAAGTGAGCATTAATATCCATTTTGTAGGGGCAGTGTCTCCCTCTCATCATAAGGCTTTAGTTGAACAGGCTAACAAATCTATGACTACTGTCTCAGTGAATGGTGATATCATTGATTGTTATCGTGTTCGCACTGAAATCTGGCATCTTGATCTCACGGTTATAGTTTATATTTCAGAAAAACTGCGCCGGGGCCAAATCAGAGGTATTGAACAGAATATAAAAAAATTATTTGTTAAGCTTAACCAACTGAAAGAAAAGATTAGAATTCCCATGAAGAGAGGCAAAAAAAGAACACAGAAGAGTCTGGAAGATAAGATAACCTCGCTAATTGCCTCTCATACCCCTCATGACCTTATTGGATGGAATCTCTACCATCTTACTGAAGATGCTTTTGAACTCAATTTTTGGGTAGACAAGAAACAGCTTGATTTTTTAAAAGAACAATGGTTTGGACGCCGGATATTAATTACAAACCATCATCAATGGAATACTGAGGAGATTATTTTAGCCTATCATGGGCAATCCCATGTAGAATGGGCATTTAAAACCATAAAAAACCCCTTTCATTTAGCCTTAAGACCTCAATATCACTGGACAGATCAGAAAATAGAGGTCCATGGGTTTATTTGCCTTCTTGCGTTTCTTTTATGTATGATTGCCTACAAAAGGGCAAAAGAAAACGCTAATTTCAAGGGATCGCCACATAAATTAATAGAAAAACTTTCTGCTATTCGACTTGCTACCCTTATTGAGAGGCCTTCGCAAAAGACTAAAGGACGATATAAAACAGTCTATCG
>JAYEHT010000232.1:0-1901 GCA_034659655.1 Candidatus Aerophobota bacterium
TTACAAAAATGGGATTCTTCAAATTAAAGCAGAAAAAATTTGAAAGGAGGTAAACTAAGATGAAGACAAGCGAAGTGGCTGAAGTAGCACAGAAAGAGTTAGCTAAGCTTATCAAGCTGGAGCCCTCTGGCATTAAAGGGGTTTCCAAAGATGAGGAGGGGTGGCATGTAATGGTGGAAATGATCGAGAAAAAATCCATCCCCGATGCTATGGATCTCCTGGCACTTTATGAAGTCATCCTCGATGATGAGGGCAATGTCCTTAAATTTAAACGAGGAGTACTTCGCAAGCGCCTGGACACCGGAGAAGAAGAATAATAACAATAAAAAGGAGGTTTGGAAATGACACAAGAAAAAGGAACGGGAGCTTTTAAATGCCCTAAATGTGGAGTGACAGTCAGTAGCACTGATTATTGCCTGGAGTGTGGTGAGCCTTTAACCCTAATTTGTCCTGAATGTAGGACAACCTGGAGGTTCTGGGAAAATATCAGATACTGCCCCAATTGTGGAACCAAGGTTGAGAAGATTGGAGTAAAGCCAGTGAGGCAAAGTATTCGCAATGCTTCTGTTGCCTCAAGATAAAATAAATGAATGAAGGAACTTTATCTTATTCCAATTATCTATACAAAAGAAGATTTAGGAACAGTCGGACCTATTTTAGAGAAAAGAAGATTAAAAGTATTAAATTAAATCAGTAGCATCAATGATAGGGTAAGGAGTAAGATAGATGGCTAAGTCAAAACAAAAAGGAGAGGGGGTGAGAAGCGATGATATATGTGAGTTTTTTTCCATTTGTATGGCTGGCAGCTATCGCAGCTGGCGTATCCCTGATCTGGCACTACATTTTTAAGGTTAGGTTAGCTTGTGGATACTGGTTTACCTTAATAATTGCTTATCTTGGTGCCTGGTTAGGAACTCCTGTTTTTGGGAAGTGGGCCTCTTTTATGACCTGGACAAAAGGCGGAACGGTCTCTTATCTTCCCGCTGTTATGGGAGCTCTTGCTGCAATTTATCTTGCCAGGGGGATCCAAATTTGCCTTAAGAAGTAAAGGTGGAGTGAACCCACTCAGGGAGGGGCTCTTACTTAATAGGGCCGATAAACTGGAAAGATGAACAGGGAAATTGATCCTAAAGATACGAGTTCTTTATTAAAGATTATCAGAGTGTCCGTGAGGCAAAGCAGGGAATCAGTAATTAAAGGAGAATTCTTATTTTAGCATTCCTCCAATTACTACATTGATAGCCTCAGCTTCATCAAGGCCTCTTGCCATTAAGGTCTCTATCTGCTTCTTATCTATTCGGCCAATGGCTGCTTCATGGGTTACTTTTGCCTCGGAGTTACTTACAGAGACCTTAGGAATAGCCTCTGCTTTAGCTTCCCCTTCTACGATTTCTACGCAGTCTACATGACCTCTCGCTCCTGGGGCATTACCGTAGGTTTCCCCTATTATCTCGCTGGTTGCCTTATCTATAACTACTACCCGGCTTTTAGTTAATCCTTTAGCCTCTTCCCCATTAAGAAAAACACTCTCTTTTATCTTTATCTTATCCTCTTCCCTTCCGTAAGCCTTGGCAATTAATTCTACCACTCCTCTCTTTTTTACCTTTACATTATAGTCAATAGCTAATTTTCCCACCCTTCCCTGAATTAAAGTGAAATTGTTATAGAATCTTCCCCCCGGAGCAATTTCCACCTCTGCTTTCGGAATAACCTCTATCCCTCCTTTTAGCCCGTGATAATGTACTTCACTATATTTAAGGGAGGAGCCTCTTCCAATTTTAATCTTTGCTTCCATTATATGTTTCACTTTAACAGCATTGGGGAAAGTACAGTGAGCTAAAAGCTCAACAGAAGAGTTATCTTCAAGGAGAATATCCATTATAATCTCTTGAATTCCTTCC
>JAYEHT010000233.1:0-1900 GCA_034659655.1 Candidatus Aerophobota bacterium
CTTTTGTCAATGCCGACATTTAAGATCTTTAACAATTTTATCACCACCTTTAAAGCTTAAGATTGGGACCGAAGCTTCCCGGTGCTATCTGCCATGCATCCTTGGTCTTTTATGAGCAGTCAGCTTATTTTCTTCTAGTGCACCGCAGGAGTATTCTCTTAGCGCGGAGAAGAAGGGCTGTTGCATCATGTGTGTTAGCATATTCAGCAAATAGACCCAGGAATGCCCACTTTGAGAAGCGGTTAAATCCGCAAGGAGGCTTTGCATTATCCATCTCCTACCCCGAAGCTCTTATGGATAGAATAAGAAGTTTCGGTCCCAAAGTTAAATTTTCTTTAAATTTTAGGGGTATAATATATTACCAGAGTCTCTAAAGTGTTGTGTATGGGTCTTTTATGAGCCTATTTTTCAATGAGAATAGGGTAAATTCCCTATTTTTAAAAATGAGCTAAATTTGGGCCACATACGAAGAAGATAAAACAAACGTCATGAACACTTATAGTAATTTGTAGATTTTATTAACGGTTGCTTTTTGGTCTTTAATTCAAGGTTAAATTTTCAAAGAACAATCTATTAAGTAATTATTAAACATTAAACATATTATGAGGCTATTTAAGAACTCAATTTTTCCGTTGAAAAATAGAGAAATTTGGGAAAGTTTGAGACAAAATGGATAGAAAATTATTAAGTAAGAGGTGAGTTAAGGGAAAAAGGTAGAAATTTAGAGAAAAAAGGGTGAATATTTGAAGAATTTTACTTAAGTGAAGAGCTCTTTGACAAAACAAAAAAGATCCCTTTATAGAAAGACAGGAAAGAAACTAAATTTACTTAAATTCTTGTGGTAATATTGATTCTCAGGGAGGAGATTTTTTTCTCTGAATTAAGGAAAGGATAAAGGCTGGCACTATAGGAGCTTCTAATTTTTTCTTATAGGACTTATCCCAGGTTTTCAAATAGTTCATAAGATTAATGGTAATTCCTATAACAAAGCGCATCACTCTCTTTAAAAGAGTAGTTATACAGGCCATAGTTGCCTCAATAGAAGCCATCGTTAATCCATAGATACGGGGAGATTCTAAGATATCTAAATCAGATGACTTACAGGTTCCATTAGAGCGCTCAGAGGCCGAGCGAAGATTTCTAATCTTCTTCCAGGATCTAGAACATCTGGGAATCTCACAGACCAGACGTGGATAAGCCTTAATGGACATATGAGTAGAGTAGCCACATTCATTTTCAAGATACCCGCAGTTCTTTATAGGCTCAGGAATAGATAAAGGAGAAGTTAAACACTGCTTTCGGCAAACAAAGGATAATCTTTTCTTTTCCTTATCCCATCCATTAGATTTACATAAGGCTCCACAAGGAGCAAAGGGAGTTCCTTTCTCATCATAGCCTCTTTTTCTTAAGCTTTTGATATCAGTCTTTTCCCTTCGCTTATTGTAGTCAATAATGGGAATAGAAAAAGTGCTCCTTATATAATCAAAATTCCTCTCTATATCAGAGCCACAGTCGGCAATATCAAAATAGGGCAAAAATCCCTGCCTTTGCATAAGTTTTTCTCTTTCAGGAATAAGATAATCACCATCTAACTTATCTGCTGATGTGGTTACACATCCTATGGGAAGCTCAAGACCTATTTCTAACTCAATGTTAGTAGTTATCATCGCTTGATAACCAAATATCTTAACCTTTTTATTGGGATTATGATTTGATCTTCTATAACCAATTTTTGCTTCAAGGTCAGCCGGCATCCTTGGACAGCTAACATAGATTAAAGGCTCATCTTTTGTAAGATCTATCTTTGAGATACAAGAAGATAGAGTTTTAAGATAAAGACCTTTTTCGGAAAGTTCTTTCTCTAAACCAAGAATATAGGCTAGCTCACTTTGCTTTTGAT
>JAYEHT010000234.1:0-1891 GCA_034659655.1 Candidatus Aerophobota bacterium
AAGAATTCTTTAATAAAACTTTATTAGATTATATTGCTAAAACTTGGGAGCAGTGGTTAGGGCCATTGGTTCCTGAGTTGCCGCCATTTGAGCCAGTAATAGATAATCTTAAACAAAAACTTTTTGATTTATTTAAATATGTATAGGTGAGCCAGATTATTGTGAGTAACTTTTTGAAATAGGTGAGAAACCCATAACTAAAGTAGAGATTTCTGGGTATGTTATAATATAAATAGATGATAGAATATTATAACCATTGCAATATTCAGATCTTTGCATTAACACCTCTACTTTGATAGAATAGCTTTGGGGTGAGAGAAAGCTAGATTTCTGTGCCGTCCCGTAAGGGATAAGGCTTCTTTTCGTCTGCCCTCTCATCCTGAAGTTCCTTTGAGTAACGGTAATAGAACGATGCGAGGAACGCTTATACCCGGCAACGACTCAAAGGAAGAAAATATCATAGTTAAGGAGACATTAAATGAAGATACCAACAAATATCATGGTAGTAGGAATAGATCCTGCTAAACAAGTTCACCAGGGAGTAGCTATAGCCTATCCAGAGGTAATACTCCTCAGTTATCGGTTTGAAAATAGCTATGAGGCTATTTCCTCCTTTGATGAGAAAGTGATGAAGATAGCCAAGAAGAACAGTTTAAAAGTTATCTATGGTCTTGAGGACTCGGGTGTCTATGGAAGAACCATCAAAGAGGTTCTCACTTCTCGAAATAGAGAGATAAGAGAGGTAAATCCTTTGAAAACCAATCGCCAGAAAGATTTCTATGGCGGTGATAAATCTGATGAAATTGATGCTAGATGTATTGCTCAAATTCTTCTGCGCTCCTATGAGAATTTGCCCAAAATAGAAGAGGATAACCAAGTTTACGCCTCTATCAGAGAAGCAGAAAGATTTAGGGATACATTAGTTAAAACTAAGACTCGAGAGGTAAACCGACTCCATTTTTACCTTACTAAAACCTGGGGAGGATTGTATAAAAAGTTCTTTTCGAAACTACAAAATAAAATAGCCTTAGTATTCTTTGGCTCTTATCCTATGCCCCAAATTCTTAAAAAAACAGAAGTAAAAGAACTCTCCAAATTTCTCTATGAGGCTAGTTCTCATCGTATGGGTGGAAGAGATCCTAAGCAGTTAGCTTACGAGAAAGCAAAATTTATTCTCTCATCAATTAAAATTATTAAAGATCTACCATTAAGTCCAGAAAAAGAAATGAAAGTAGAAATAATAAGACAACTTGTAGCCAACATCTCTCAAGTCAAGGATAGTATTAAAATTATAGAGAAAAAACTGGATAAAGATCTTCTTCCTCAAACTGGCCAAAGCCTAACCAGTTTAAAGTCTATAAGTACAGCGACTGCCTCAGTTCTTTTAGGAGAAACTTTAAATCCAGATAGATTTAGCACTCGTGATAAATTTGCCAGATATAATGGCTCTGCTCCCAAAGAGATGAGTTCTGGAGGAAAAATAAAGCATCGGGCCCGAAAAGGATGCAACCATCGTCTTAAAAAGACTATAAGACAAATTTCCGTTACAGCTATTGTCAGGGAACCTCTCACGAAGAATTACTATCAAGGGTGCCTATCCCGAGATCTATCTAAATCTCAAGCTCTAAAAAGGGTTGATAGAAAGATCTCAGATATCGTTTACAAAATGATGAAAACCAAACAGCCTTATAATAGAGAGTTTGCTATTAAAAATATTATGAGAAGAAGGCAAAAAACTGATAATTTAGGGAGGGCAAGATGGCAATCTCGCAACTTGAGAATTAAAGAATTCTCAGACGAGATAGAAAGCCTTGTCTTACCCTCTGTTGATATTTTAGCAGAATTAAGAAAAATTGAAAGAGAAGAGAAAAAGAAGAGTGTTAACAAAAAG
>JAYEHT010000235.1:0-9594 GCA_034659655.1 Candidatus Aerophobota bacterium
TAAAAAACTTATTAATTTCCTTAACCAAATTTCTCCGGATAAAGGGTATGTATATAAAAATTTTGGAGGTAGATATTTTACAAAAGAGAATGCTGCTCTAATAGATTCTATACGTCAAGGAATTGAAGATTTTTATCAGGAATATAGAGAGAAGTTAGAGAAAACGGAAGGGGTTAAAATAGCTCAGATTATAGCGAAGGATGAAACTCGGTTAAAGGAGATCCTCTCTTCCTTGAGAGAAGAAGTTATCTGGCTTAGTCTTAAAGAAATAAAGCCTGATGTAAGAAAAGAGATACTCTCTTTAAAAAATGGAGGAATAAGAATTATAAAAGAAGATGAGGATTTTTATCGAATTATTCAATTAAAAGAGAGGAAAAAAATCCTCCTTGCCGAATGGAGAGAGAGAATAGAAGAGTATCTAAAAAGAGAGAGGATTAAAGAACATTTAGAGAAGTGGCTGGAAGAAATAAAATCTACCTCAGAGATAAGGATAATCACAAAATAAGAGGGAAAAGTGGAAAAATTTATCATTCGGGGAGGGGTTCCCCTGAAAGGAAAAATTCGAGTAAAGGGAGCGAAAAACTCTGCTCTCCCTTTAATGGCTGGGTGTCTGTTACCGGAAGGAAAATCTCGTCTTGAAAACATTCCCCACCTGACAGACATTACAGCTATGGCGAAAGTATTAGAAGGATTAGGAGCCGAGATAAAAAGAGAAGATAGTATCCTGGAGATTAACACGGAAAAACTTTCTAGCTATGAACCTCCTTCCCATCTGGTGAAGATGATGAGGGCTTCTATTTTGGTGTTAGGGCCAATTTTAGCCCGTTTTGGATATGCGCGAGTTCCTCTTCCTGGAGGTTGCAATATAGGTGTAAGACCGGTAAACTTGCACCTTGAGGGATTGAAAAAATTGGGAGCTGAAATAAAGGTAAAAAACGGATATATCGAGGCTCACACTAAAAGAAGACTTAAAGGGGGCAAAATCTGTTTAAATCTTCCCAGTGTAGGAGCCACAGAAAATTTATTGCTTGCTGCATCCTTAGCTGAAGGGACAACCCTAATTAATAATGCTTCCTGCTCCCCGGAGGTGATAGATCTCATCAATTTTTTAAAAAAAATGGGGGCAGAGATAGAAAATAGAGGGGAAAAATCAATTAAAGTTGAGGGAGTAAAAGAGCTTCGTCCGGTGAGTTACTCTATAATTCCGGATCGTATAGAAGTGGGAACTTTTATAATAGCAGGCATTATAACCAGGGGAGAGATAACCATAGAGGGAGTCTGCATGAATCACCTCAGGATGCCTCTTGAAAAATTGAGAGAGATGAATGCAGAGATGGAAATTACCAGTAGCGAGGTAAAAATTAAAAAAGAGGAGAGTACCTGGAAACCAATAAAAATAGAGACTCTCCCTTATCCTGGTTTTCCTACAGACATCCAACCTCAAATAACCACTCTTGCTTGTTTAGCTCAAGGAGTAAGCATAATTGTAGAGACTATCTTTAAAGATAGATTTACTCATCTCTCTGAGTTGCGAAAAATGGGAGCAGATATTGAAAGAAAAGAAGGGATGGCTATAGTAAGAGGAGTCCCTCTCCTGCAAGGAACCCCTGTTGTAGCTTCTGATATAAGAGGAGGAGCAGCCCTTATTTTAGCTGGATTAACTGCTAAAGGGGTAACCGAAATTCATAATATCTCCCATATTGACCGAGGTTATGAAAAGATTGATGAGAGATTGCTTAAATTGGGAGCAAATATCTCAAGGATGAGTCAATAAAATGTTTTCTTTAGCCAAGAAAGTAGGAATAGACCTGGGAACAACAACTACCTTAGTCTACGTTGAAGGAAAAGGAGTTGTATTTAACGAGCCTTCTGTAGTAGCTATGAGTAAAAAGAACAATAAGATTTTAGCCATTGGAGAAGAAGCTAAAAAGATGCTGGGAAAGACACCATCCAGCATTGTTGCTGTAAAACCGATGAGGGATGGGGTAATTGCTGATTATGTTATCATAGAAAGTATGCTTAAATATTATATTAATAAGATTTATGGAAGGTGGACTTTCTTTCCCCCTTATCTTATGATATGTATTCCCACAACAGCAACCTCTGTAGAAAGAAGAGCTATTAAAAGGTCTGCTCTGCGGATCGGGTGCAGAAAGGTTTTTCTTATAGAGGAACCCAAAGCAGCAGCGATAGGAGCAAACCTTGATATTGCAAAACCTGAGGGGAATATGGTTATAGATGTAGGAGGAGGAACAACTGATATTGCTACTCTCTCCTTAGGAGAGATTGTAGTAGGAGAATCTCTTCGTATGGGAAGCAATGGGCTTGATGAAGCCATCCAGCGCTACATGAGAAAATGTTACAATTTAGCTATAGGTGACAACTCTGCCGAGCAGATAAAGCAAAAAATAGGTTATGCTACCTCTCCTCAGGAAAATGAGGAGCTAGAGGTGAGAGGAAGAGATTTAGTAAATGGACTTCCTCATAGAGTAAAAATAAGAGCAGAAGAGATATGCAAGACCTTATCTGAAAACTTATCTTTAATTATGGAAGGTGTAAAAGTAGTTTTAGAAAAGACACCTCCTGAATTAGCAGCAGATATAGTCAATAAAGGAATTGTGATGACCGGAGGGGGGAGCTTATTGAAAAACTTTGACCGTTTAATTAAAGAGACAACGGGTATCTCCACCTGCTTAGCCGATGACCCTTCAACCTGTGTCGTTATTGGAACAGGAAGAGCTTTGCAGAATATAGAGCTATTAAAATAAGAGATTATTATGGAAAAAGAAAAAATTAGATTTATCTGTCAGAATTGTGGTTATTCATCCTTTAAATGGTTAGGACGTTGCCCTGAATGTGGTAAATGGAATAGTTTCCTGGAAGAGAGAATAAAAAAAGGAAATCTCTCTTCCTCTCCTTCTTTAACTATCCCTAAATCTATCACCGAAATAGGAGAGTCTATCTGTAGAAGATACTCTACTCATATAGGAGAATTTGACCGCATATTAGGAGGAGGAGTAGTCCCCGGCTCCCTGGTATTAATTGGAGGAGAACCAGGAATAGGAAAGTCTACGCTTTTACTTGAAGTGGGAGATAAACTGAGTTCTCCAAATTCTTCTGTCCTTTACATCTCGGGAGAAGAATCAGTAGAACAGACAAAACTGCGAGCTTCACGCTTAGGAATAACCTCACCCCATCTCTATCTCTTATCCGAGACCAGGATAGAAATAATTGCTCAACAGATTAATAATTTGAAACCTCGTGCAGCAATTATAGATTCTATACAAACTATGTATACAGAAGGTTACACCTCTTCTCCAGGTTCTATTTCTCAGATAAGAGAATCTACTGCCTATCTTATGAAATTAGCTAAACAAAAGAAAGCAGCCATATTTTTAATAGGCCATGTTACTAAAGAAGGAGCTATTGCTGGTCCCAAAATCTTAGAACATATTGTGGATACTGTTCTCTATTTCGAATCGGAGAAGAACTATCAGTATAGGATATTACGAACAGTAAAAAATAGGTTTGGAGCAGCTTCGGAAATTGGAGTATTCAAAATGGAAGAGGATGGACTAAAGGAGATTGTCAATCCCTCAGAACTATTCTTAGAGGATTATTATCCAGAAGATAACCTTCCGGGTAAAGTTATCGTCCCCACAATGGAGGGAAGCAGGACCTTTTTAGTAGAAATTCAGGCTCTGGTAACTAACTCAAATCTGCCTGTTCCTCGAAGGATATCTCAGGGGATAAGCTATAATAGACTCTGTCTGCTTTTAGCTGTGCTTGAAAAAAGGGTGGGGTTACGTCTTTACAACCAGGATGTTTACATAAATGTAGCCGGTGGAATGAAAGTGAGCGAACCCTCCTGTGATTTAGCGATAGCTTTATCTATTGCTTCAAGTTTTAAAGATAAGCCTTTTCTAAAAAAAGCTGTAGCTATGGGAGAAATAGGTTTGGGAGGAGAGATTCGGACTGGAGGATTTATGGAAAGAAAATTAAAAGAAGCAGTTAAATTGGGATTTACCCAGAGTCTTATTCCTCAATCATCTCTGCTGGAGGTAAAAAAGAATTTCTCTCAAATGAAGCTGATAGAGATAAGGAATATTGGAGAAGCAATAAAAGCAGGATTAGAGGATAAAAATCAGGATTAGAGGATTAGAGGATTAGAGGGAAAACCAGGGAAACTAAAAAAGCAGGATTAGAGGATTAGAGGATTAGAGGGAAAACCAGGGAAACTAAAAAAGCAGGATTAGAGGATTAAAGATGTCTAATAATTTGCAAAAGGAGGAAAAAAATTTATCAAGCTTACTTAAGCTTGTATCTCCGGGAACTGTTCTTAAACAGGGATTAGAAATAATTCTTCAGGCAGGCACAGGTGCTTTAATTGTCATAGGAGATACAGAGGAAGTTCTCAAAACCATAGATGGAGGATTTGAAATAGAGTGCCTTCTCACGCCAACTGCCCTGGCTGAGCTGGCCAAAATGGATGGAGCTGTTATCATATCTAAGGATATAAAGAGAATTTTATATGCTAACACTCAATTGATTCCTGATTATCTTATCCCTACTAATGAGAGAGGAACTCGTCATAGAGCTGCTGAAAGAATGGCCAAGCAAACAAATTGTCCTGTTATTGCTATCTCCAGAGCTCGAAATACAATAAGCCTCTACCAGGGGGAGACGAAATATGTGTTAAAAACTCTACCTGAGCTTACAAGCAGAGCCAATCAAGCTCTGCAGGCTCTGGAAAGGCATCGAATAGTCTTCGATGAAATATTGAAAGAATTAGAGATATTAGAATTTCAGGAGGAAGTAAGATTATCTAATGTGATAAAGATTGTTCAAAGAGGCCAGATGATAAAAAACATAAAGAGGGAAATAGATAAGTATATTATAGAATTAGGCAAGGAAGCACGGTTAATAAAGATGCAGCTAAAAGAGATAGTGGGAGATACTCCAAATGAAGTTATACAGATAATACAGGACTATGCCAAGAGAAACTCCAAAAAAGTCTGCCAGGAATTGGAAGATATAGAGATGAATGAACTTTTAGAGCCGCTCAATATTGTGCGCATTTTAGGATATAAGGTAAAATCTGAGAGTTTAGATTTTCTTGTCTTTCCTCGAGGATATCGAGTTCTCTCAAAGATTCCTCGTCTGCCTCCTGTTGTGGTAAAGAATATGATAAAAACATTAGGAGATTTACCTAATATTGTAAATTCTGATCCAGACCAGTTGATGAAAATCAATGAAGTAGGTGAAAAAAGAGCATATATAATTAAAAAGGAACTAAAACGACTAAAAGATAGAGCGTTAATAGAGAAACCTTAATTTACTGAAAAATAGGAGATAAAAATTTATGAAAACAAAAAGATTATCTATATTATATATTATATTGTTTATTGTATTGGTTGGTATTGTATGTTATGGAACAGCGAGAAAATTAGGCTTTAATCCTTTAATCCCTACTATAACAGGGGTAGGGATAGCTACCTCAGTAGTTATTATTGAGCAAAGACTTAGCCGAACTTCTGTAAGAAAACTGATAATTGGAGGAATAGGTTTTGGAGGAGGAGCTCTGGTGGGTAGTATCATAGCTTATCCTCTTCTGCTAATCCCTTTTTTGAAGCCTTTTTCACCTTTTCTTCTCTTTTTAATTAATATAATGTTTGCTGGTATAGGACTTACAGTTTTTATTAAAAGAGATGAGGAGATAACTAATTTTATTGCCCATATCAGCGGCAAAAAATCTTATATTGAAGAGAGAAAATATAAGATTCTGGACACTTCGGTGATCATTGATGGAAGAATAGCTGATCTTTGTGAAAGTAGTTTTATTGAAGGAACTTTAGTTATTCCCCGTTTTATTCTCGCAGAACTCCAACAAATTGCTGATTCCTCTTCCTCTACGAAGCGGACTCGGGGTAGAAGAGGTTTGGATATGGTAAAAAAACTTCAAGACCAGGAGATTATCCCGGTAGAAATTCTGGATAGGGATTTTCCTGCAACCCAGGAGGTAGATGCAAAACTTATCCAGTTAGCTAAATCAATAGGAGGAGAGATAGTTACCAATGACCATAACTTGAAAAAAGTAGCCAAAATCCAGGATGTAAAGGTTCTAAATATAAATGAGATAGCCACAGCTCTTAAACCTATTCTTCTACCGGGAGAAAGTTTAGAGATTAATATTCTTAAGGAAGGAGAAAATCCGAATCAGGGAGTGGCTTACCTTGAAGATGGAACTATGGTAGTGGTAGAGGGAGGAAAAAACTATATCGGTAAAAAAAAGAAGGTTTCTGTTACCTCTGTTCTTCAAACTCCAACAGGAAAGATGATATTCACAGAGATAAAAAAAGATGAGGTAAATAGAAAAAAAACGAAAAAAAGGAGATAAGAGAGAAAGCATAGTGAGAGCTGAAGCTATTATTGTAGCAGGAGGAATAGGAGAAAGATTCAATAAAAATGGACATAAGCAATTCTATCCCTTAAGGGGAAAGCCCATACTCTGGTGGACGCTAAAGAGATTTGAAGATTGCAGGATGATAGATAAAATTATTGTAATTATCCCTCAGGGAATGAGAAATTATGCAAAAAAAATCGTTCCCTTCTCCGAATATGAGAAAATAAAAGAATTGATAAAAGGAGGCGAAGAGAGAGAAGATTCTGTCCTTCAGGGCTTAAAAATAGTAGATGAAGACACAGATATTGTAGTTATCCATGATGGAGTGCGCCCTTTGATTTCTCCCCATCTTATAGAAAAAGTTATCTACCAAACCGAAAAAGAGGAAGCGGTAAGCTTAGGTGTCCCTGTTAAAGAGACAATTAAAAGGGTTGATGAGAATAACTTGGTAGTTAAAACTATAAAAAGAGAAAATCTCTATTCTATTCAGACTCCACAGGGGTTTAAAAGAGATATAATCTGGGAAGCTCACATAAAAAAGGGAAATTTCAAGAAAAAAGCGAGCGATGATGCTCTGTTAGTAGAAAGATTAGGAAAAAGGGTAAGAATAATTCCCGGAGATGAAAAAAATATTAAAATTACAACTTCCGAGGATTTAAAACTGGCTGAAGTTTTTTTAGAAGAGATAGATAAATGCGTGTAGGAATAGGCTATGATGTGCATCCTTTAATAAAAGGGAGAAGGTTGGTCCTCGGGGGAACCAATATTCCCTATGAGATGGGTTTGTCAGGGCATTCTGATGCTGATGTCCTTTCTCATAGCATTGGAGATGCCCTTTTAGGAGCGGCAGGAAAAAGAGATATTGGTTTTTTCTTTCCTGATAATGATATTAAATATAAAGGAATTTCAAGTTTGAGTTTATTAAAGGAAGTCCTTAAGATTATCAGAAAGGATGGATTAAGGATAAACAATATAGATGCCACTCTTGTAGCAGAGGAACCAAAACTTTCTCCCTATATTCATCAGATGAGGAAAAATATCACCCGGGTTCTGCAACTAAAATTGGAACAGATAGGAATTAAAGCTACCACTTCAGAGGGACTCGGATTCCTGGGTGAGAAAAAAGGGATTGCCTGCTGGGCAATAGCAAGTTTAGCATCTGGAGAAAAAGATGTCTCTTAAAGTATATAACACATTAACGAGAAAAAAAGAGGAATTTATTCCTTTAGATAGAAACTGCATTAAGATGTATGTGTGTGGAATAACTCTTTATGACCAGATGCATTTAGGACATGCCAGAGCAGCAGTCGTCTTTGATGTAATCAGGCATTATCTGGAATATAAGGGCTACAGAGTAAAATATGTGACCAATTTTACTGATGTAGACGATAAAATGATTAAAAGAGCCAAAGCTTTAGGAACATCCATCTTTGATTTAGCAGAAAAATTTATAAAGGAGTACTTCGAACAGATGGAGCTTTTGGGAGTGAGGAAAGCAGATTATCATCCTCGTGCTACCGAGAATATAAAGGAGATAATAGAATTAATTAAACGATTAGGGAACAAAGGCCTTGCTTACAGTAAAGACGGAGACGTTTTCTTCCGGGTAAGAAAATTCCTCCAATATGGAAAACTCTCTCATCAAAGCCTTAAAGACCTTTCAGTGGGGGCAAGAGTGGAAGCAAACGAAAAAAAAGAAGACCCTCTCGATTTTGCTCTGTGGAAAAAGAAAAAAGAGAAGGAGCCTTCCTGGAATAGCCCCTGGGGAGAGGGAAGACCTGGGTGGCATATAGAGTGCTCGGCAATGGCAATGAAATATTTAGCAGAGACCATAGACATCCATGGGGGAGGAAACGACCTTGTTTTCCCCCATCATGAAAACGAGATTGCTCAATCAGAAGGAGCTACACAGAAAGAGTTTGCTAAATACTGGCTCCATAATGGACTTCTCATTATGGGAAAACAGAAGATGGCTAAATCTATCGGCAATGTCTTCAACTTATCTGACGCTCTTAAGAAATACGACGGGGAGACATTAAGGTATTTTTTACTCTCTGCCCATTACAGAAATCCTTTAAGCTGCGAAGAGGCCGGTTTAAGAAAAGCTGCCTCTTCTCTGGAAAGAGTCTATAACACCCTACAAAAAATAGAAGAGATAGAAAAAAGTTTTAAAAGACCCTTTCCTGCTAAAACTACCATAGCAAAAGAGGCGAGCGAGCTTTCCCTTTATCTCGAAGGAGTGGAAAAAAAATTTATCCTGGCTATGGATGATGATTTTGATACACCGGTTGCTCTATCTCTTATCTTTGAAGGAGTTAAAAGAGCAAATTTACTTCTCAATAAGATAGATTCTCTGGATGATTTTTCTTATCAGCTTCTTTTAAAGACAAAGGAAAGGATCAAAAAGCTAGGGAAAGTACTGCGACTTTTCCAGAAAGGAAAAAGAGAAGACCTGCAGGGAAAAGAGAAAGATCTGATAGAGATTTTATTGAGTATAAGAAATGAGCTGAGAAAGGAGAAAAACTGGGCCTTAGCCGATAAAGTAAGAGAAAAACTGGATAATCTGGGAATCGAGTTAGAAGATGAAAAAACAAAAACCGCATGGAAGATAAAAAAATAAAAATCAGGCTGGCGTAGCTCAACTGGTAGAGCAGATGATTTGTAATCATCAGGTCGGGGGTTCGAATCCCTTCGCCAGCTCCAGACTTAAAAAAGACAGGATTAGAGGATTACAGGGGTAAAGGATTAAAAACCAAAAAAAGAAGAGGGAATGAGAAAGGTAGAAAAAAATGGGTAACGAAAATAAAATTTATAAAAATGCTCCCCAACCCATATTAGTAAAGATTTATCGGGAAGATGATTTATTTTTTGCTGAGAATGAAAATCTTGTTGTTTGCGGCACTGGAGATACACCTGAGGAGAGTTTACAGGATTTATGTTTACATATAATACATTTCTTTGAATATTATAAGAAGATTGATAGAAATAAGCTTATGGGAGATGCTTTAAGATTGAAAGAACTCTACGAAAATTTACTTATCGAAGGGTAATATGCAGGTTGAAAAAAGAGTGAACGACCCCACAGCAGAGCTGTGGGGCATCATCAACTGCAAGTATAAGGAGACGCCGTTCCCTTATAACCCCTGCCATTCATCCCGCCAGTAGAACTGGCAGGTATTCTGGCGTGATTT
>JAYEHT010000236.1:0-1874 GCA_034659655.1 Candidatus Aerophobota bacterium
AGTATTGGAGGGCTCTATTGGAGATTCTTTTGCCTGTATTCTCTTTAGCTCAAGGATAAAAACCACTCATCTAGGGGTATCTTCTATCTCCACTAATGCAGAAAAACCCCAATCGGGCTGAAGATCATTTCGAAAAGTAGTGTTGTCATAGATAATAGTCACTTTCATATTTGATTACTTTGGCCAAACATGCTCGTGGCAATGACTGAGGGTATAAGGAAACTCAAATACAATTGAAGTTGGAATATCATCTATTTCCCCTTCCCATGTAAGCTTTTTTTCAAATTGTTTAAAATTCATTAAATCAAAAGGCCAATTTCCTAAAAGGAAATGCATATTATAAGAATTGGTACTGTATCTAGCTCCTTTAACGTTACACTTTAGTGCTGCTGATTTTTTAAAGTCATCCAAGTCAACTTTGCAATTTAAAGCTTCTACTCCAATTATTTCTTTTTTAAATTTTTCTATCAATTGAGATTTAAATTCATCTTCATTTTCCAAAATCACTGAAAAATCATCTTCTGAATAAAGAAAATCTTCTTGATATTTAACAATTCTGTCTTCTACTTCGGTAATAATATCCCTCTTTATTTTTCCTATTTCTGCTAATTCTGGAGTTGCCTGCCCTGTAAGAAGCTCGCTTTCTTTCTCTGGTGACAGAGCTTCTGGTGCTGGTTCCCGGTAGCTAATTATCAAAAATACTCCTACCCCTATTGCTACCAGAACTATTATTGACACTGCTATTTTTTTCATTTTTATTTATCCTCCTTTTTTTAAGGTTCGGCCTTTAAATTTACAGTCAGAAGAGCCAAAGTTTTTAATTAGTTTTCCGTATCTAGAAATTAATTGAGCAATTTTACATTCCTCTTCTCGCCCTTTTTTCAATTTATAAGATACTCCTTCAATTTTAGCATTTTTGTTTATCAATAAATGGTTAATATACGAAAACTTCTTCTCCAGCCGAATCTTGAATTTCCTAAGAGTGTAAATATTTAGCGAACCGCGTCCTAAAGATAACATTCCCTCCACCTCGGGAGAAAATAAAGAGTAAAATAGGAATTTCACTTCTTATGATGCCAAACTTTCAAGTTGTTCCTCCACTTTGACTACGAATTTCCATCTAACCACATGGTTTCCTGAGTATTTACAAAGAATAAAACTCACTCGGTCACCAATATTGATTTTTTCACTTCTCACTCTTATCTTTTCTTATCCTGGAGGCCACCTGAATCTTCTTCCACCCAAAAGGTGAAAATGAAGATGCCCCACAGATTGCCCTGCTCCGACTCCAGAGTTCACCACTATACGAAAACCATCTTCAATATTTTTATCCCTAGCAATCTCTTTCGCCACTAGATAAATTTTCCCTATCACATCTTTGTCCTTCCCAGAAAGCTCCCTAATACTTGGAATGTGCCTTCTAGGTGCAAGCAGGATGTGAACGGGGGCTTGAGGATTAACGTCCTCAAAAGCGACAATCTCATCGTCCTTGTATACTATCCTAGCAGGAGTTTCTCCCTTTGCTATCTGACAAAAAATGCACTTATCCAAATCCATTTCTCTCATCTTCCTCATCAGTTTAGCTTTTTTATCATAAATATTCAGTGAACCCTATCTAAAACTTCCTTTACTCTAGAAATTATTCCTATTGATTTCAATTCCATTTTTAATTTTGCATCTCTTAACAAGTAACATGCACAATGGCGGCAATTCTTTTTGTTTCAGAAAACTCATTAAATTTATCTTTTATATCTGGAGTATCAGCTTCTATTATCTCTACTCTTTTTTCTTGCAAAAGAGCTCTAGCCTCTGAATTTAAAGAGGCCAATCCAGAAGTACCTTTCCCGATTACTATTACTTCTGGATTTTCCTTT
>JAYEHT010000237.1:0-9483 GCA_034659655.1 Candidatus Aerophobota bacterium
TAGGGGGGAAGCATTAAGGGGGAAGGAAAAACTGCGGTCGATTCACCCCCTACTCTACAAGCATAAGCGCAAGCAATATCGAGACCCTCTCTCCCTTGCCCCGCCCCTGTTTGCGAACCTTTTCGTGATTTTGTTATTGTTTGTTATTTAGTCTTCTCCCCGTAAAAGAGAGATAAAAAATAAGTGATAGAAGAAAAGCGGGAATTTTTTAATCTCCCTTTTCGGTGACTATATCTTTTTGATTCTTTGTGTCTATGCGATAAGTAAAAAATACCTCAAAACAAAAAGAAAAACCCTTTTTGATTTGAAATTTTTTTACCTATCGCGAGGAGAAGAGAAGGGGAAGGTAGAGAAATTAAGAGAGGAAAAACAAAGAAAGAGCAATACACTCACCGGGCAAATAGTAATTCACCTGGTGAGAGTATTGCCAGGGAGAGAGAAAGAGTATTGCTTTTTGTAAACAGGGGAAAATCACCCCTCTTTTACAAAAAACAATACCAGGAATAGAAAAGCGAATGAAGAAGCATAACGCTCAAAAAATAATTAAGATTTAGGAAAAAGAAAATTTGAATTATTTTTATCGTGTAATGCTAAAGAGAAGACGAACGCTTAAAAGATATATAAGAAGGGAAAATCACCCCCTCTTATATATCTTTATTCTGATTCAAAATGTGTAGCGGTTAATGCCCGGTGGATTAGTCCTATCCCCGTAAAAGAGAGATAAAAAAATAACTGAAAGAAATAATAGCAGGAATTTTTTATCTCCCTTTTCGGTGGCTAATATCTTTTAGATTCTTAACGGTTAGCGATAAGTAAAAACATCCATAAATAAAATATTAAAGGAAAGAAACATTTTATTTATGTATTTTTCACCTATCGCCAGGGAAAGATATCTTTTTTCTTTTCTTTGAGTTTTCTTCTCCTGGCGTTTGCAGAAGCCAGTGCCGCAAAAAATTCTCGTGCTTAATTGCTTGCCTGTATTTTTTGCGGTGCTGAGTCTTCTATAAACGCCCTCGTTGTCGCACCTATAAACTCTTAGGATAGTTTTAGTTTTTTTTATGCTACTGCTAAAAAATATTAAAACGTAGAAGAGCAGTGATCAGGAACAGGGAGGGAAGGGGGGGGAAGGCATTCGATTATTAGAAATAGAGGTTTAGCCCTACGATAAGAAGTATCCAATTTAGCCCGCCATTATATTTTTAGCCAGGCTAAAAAAGCTTTTTGCTGGTTAAAAATATAATGTTTTTTTGCTATACATAACAAAGGTTTATCGGATAAGATATGTGCGAAATAATTTCTTGTAGAATGTCCGATAGAGTCTTGTTATGTATTGGCAAGCTTTCAAATAAGCTTCTTAGCAAAAAAAGCTCCTGGCGGGCGGCCGTGGTGATTAGATAGCCAAAAGTTATTTACCAGGAAGCCAATAAAAGCGGGTTAACAGAGCAACTTAATAAAATATCGGAGGGAGAGAAAAAGAGGCCATCTACAATTGATTTTAAGGCATTTGTTTTTTTCTTTGTTTATCTTTATACCTTATTTAGTGGGTTTTGATTGATTGTTGCCAATAGTTCGAGGATCAAACCACCAGTCCCCTTTTATATCGTCCCAAACATAGCTGAAAGGAAGCATTTCGTGTTCTCTATCTAAAACATCAACAATACTCCAGAAAATCTCGATTCTAAAAAGAAAAGGCTTTGTTTCTGCTGATATCGGGAGTTTAAAATGTCCGAAGATTATCTTAGACGGATTTAAATTCCATAGTGAAATCCCAGAGTAAAGGTCATCAAAATCCACTTTAAGTCGTCGATTATTATGATATGGCTCGATGCGTAGTCGCAATCTAATAGGGGTATCCTGACTTAGAGTTCTCACTGTACAAGAAATGTCTCCCAAATGCCTTTCCTTCGGCTGTCCCTTGCTATCTTGAACGTGATGGAGATATTTACTAATTTTTATCTCGACTTGGCGCAAATATGGAAGCGTGTACAAATCATATATCTGATCTCTTCTTTTCTTTATCTCAAGATTGCGGTATTTTGAACCCTTCGTATGTTTTGGGTTATAACGGGGTAATTCTCCATGGCAGTCGAAACAAACAGGAATAAGATTATCTTCAGCATTGTTGGATGAGTCTTCGTCTATGTGGTGGAACTCCATATTTGTGGTACAAGCTTTACCACAAAAACAACAATGGCGATCGCACCATAAAAATAACTTGGCCCGCGTTGGTTCCGGAATAGTGATTGGCTTACTTTTTCCCATTGTATTACCCTTCTATGATTATAACTATTTAATGCTTTGTTCAAACCGCGTCATTTCAATAACTTAAAATAATCTAATTACTTCTTTTATGCACGTTTCTAGGTGAAGTTTCAAAATTAACCACTAACTTTCCTTGTGGTATATTTTTATAGATTCTTATGCTTATCATAAACTTATTATATTAATTTTACAAATAACAATTTTATATATGGGTAAGTCAAGGGGTCCTTTCCCCGATCAGGTCGAGGACAGGCTTGTATCGGGAAGGATCCCTTTTTATTTTATAAAATAAGGAGCATTTATAAGGAAATCAAAGAAAAATACACCTTTATTTATCTAGATTGACTATAGTACTCTAATCTTGACTAAATTAGTCAAGTATGATAAAATATAGCATATACTGCTTAGCTTTACTTGATTTATAATTCTAAAAAAGGAGGTGAAAAATAATGGCAATAGTAGTAACAGTTCCTCGTGATTCAGCCCTGCAGTTTAGATTAGAAGTGGGTACCAACCCGGAAACCGGAGCACCTATCGTTAATAGCAAGACCTTTAATAAGATTAAATCTACTGCTATCGAACAGGATGCCTATGATGTAGCTACCGCTTTATTGGGTCTGCAGAAGTATCCGCTTAGTGAGATCAGATTCGAAAAAGAATTCCAATTAACTGAATAGAAAATTAGTCGTTAGTGAATAGTGAATAGTCGTTAATAGGAGAGGAGGGATATAAAAGCAAAGGAACGGCTAAAAACTAAAAACCGATAACGGATTTACCTTCTGGTAAATCCTCAAAAAGGAGGTGAAATATATAATGGCAACAGAATTAGGAGAAGTAACCACTTACAAAAGACTGTATATGCAGTTTAGAGATAGTGTCGGTAAAACCATAAATCTAACTTTGAATAACCCTAAAAACTTAGATGATGGAGATTATGTTGACATGGCTGCACAAGATGTCGCTATTGAAGGAGTTATGGATACTGTCATAGCTAAGAATATCTTCCATAATAATGGAAATGACTTAGTGGCCAAAGTCAATGCTCGGATACTTGATTATAAGTCTACCGATGTTATGGATGTAGGAGTTTAATATTATAATATTCTTCCTCGGAAGGGACCGCGGACCTTCCCGGGGAGAGAAAGGAGTAATAAATGATAGAAGCATTTGTCACTAAATATCTGTTAGATTTCGCTCTTGTTTTTCTGGTTGGTTTGCTCTCTAAATTTATGGTAAATAAGTTTGGCCAGGACAGGGCAGGCAAAATAAAGGAGGCCATTCTTGCCGCTATGCTCTGGGCAGAAGAAGAGCTGGGGATAGGGAATGGTCCCGAAAAATGGAAAATAGCCTGGGTAAAACTAATTGAAATATTAAGGAAACAGAAGGTTAGATTAAAAGAGGGTGAAATTTCCTATGTAAAGGATCTTATGAAAGCTACTGTTCCGGAGGTGAACGAAATTATCTATAAGGCTATGCCGGATGTAGTAAGAAACGGCAGGACTTTAAGATATAAATAAATTATGGATGTAATTAATGATATAGAATTAACTGAATATTTTTCTTTACATGAGTTTGAGTGTCCCTGCTGTAAGCGGGTTATGCTCTCTCCGGACCTTCTGGCCAGGTTGAATCATCTAAGGATGGTGATAAATAGGCCAATATATATAAATTCCGGTTACCGGTGTAAAGAAGAAAATCATAAGGTCGGGGGAGTTTCCGGTTCTTATCATCTCCTGGGTATGGCGGTAGATATTCACGCAGGCGATTTTTTACTTTATGATCTTCTTCTTTATGCTCATGAAATGGGGTTTAATGGTATTGGATATTATGAAAAGAGAAACTTCTTACATCTTGATATCAGGCCTGGACCAAAGCACACCTGGAAAGGAAATGAGTGAATTGGATATTGAATATGTACTAAAGTTAATAGCAAATAACGGCTTTCCCCTGGTGCTTTCTGTCTACCTGGTGTGGAAATTAGAGTTTTTTATTAACGAAATAGTCAAAAATCAGAAGGAATTCTCCCATAATGTTACTGCTGAAATCAAAGAAATCAAACAGACAATCAATGAATTACGGGTTGATTTTGCAAAAAATCAATAAAACCGTTGCTATATAAGGTTTTTAGCGTTTTTGAAAAAAGCTTCATATTTGGCGTATACGAGGCGTATTTAAAAAATACGATGAATCGTACCAGCGGACTTAAATTCGTCGCTTAAAATGCCCTTAAATTAAAGATGTTTTTTCGTGGTTCCTTAAAATCCCCGCTTTTAGTCCTCTTTTCTCTAATATTCTCTCTTTTTCTCCTGAATCCTCTTATTCTCTTGTATACTTTACCAGGGTATTAAAGAAACCCTTCAAATTTAAATTACCTCCGGATTTTTTCTTAATTAGCTCAAAGGATAAAGTCCGTTTTTATTACTTCCTTTAAGCTAACTACAAAACATAAGGGATCATCAGATAATTTTTTCATGATTTACCTCCAACAATTTTATTTTCTGGGAAAAATTAGAATAGTTTAAGGAAAGATATTAAGGCATGATTTTTAATGAGCAAAATTGCGGTAATAGTGAATTATAGAGGATTTAAGGAATTTTGCAAGATCTTTATAAAAAATTTTTTAAAAAAAGAAGGATTTTTGAGATTTATGTAGTATATATAAAATAGAAAAGAATAAAACAATAAAAAAGCTGAAAAGAGCGAACTATCCAAAAGGATAGGGCACAAAGTCATGGGTCTAAATCACTTTTAGTGACATGATTGCCAAACTGCCAACTTTTAAAAAGCAAAAAGGCTGGCAGTTTTTTTATTTCCTGTTCTATAAAATAAATACTTTCTTTACAAAATGTAATCACACTAAAAGAAAATAATATAAGGAGATGGTGTGCTTTGATTATATTGAAATAATTCGTAAATACATATACTCCTATAAAAAAATGAAAGGGGTGAATTTTAATGAAAAAGCTAGTTTATTTAATAGTATTAATAGTAATTTTTGGGTTAATTATATCAGGTTGTATTTTCCCTGTAGTTCCACCTTCAGGAAAAGATGAATCAATTGATATAGTAAAAGACGCCGTGTTCTGTAAAATAGACTTGATTGCAGGGCAACACACCGTTGCCGGTTTTATTACAGTTAGTAATGATGATAAAAACCTTTTTGTTACTTATGAAACTGCAGATAATTGGCTAATTAATAAGACCCACCTTTATGTAGGTACTACCATACCAACCAAAAGCGCACCCGGAAAATTTCCTTATAAACATGAAGACTTAGAAGGAGTTACAACTGACACGTATGAAATTCCGCTGGAAGATTTGGGAGTAGGACCCTGCAATATAATTTATATTGCTGCCCATGCAGAATTGTTCAAAGGAAAAACAGAAGAGACTGGCTGGGCTGAAGGTGAAGAAATTAGACCAGGCAAGAACTGGGCAATGTACTTTGAATATCGGTTATCTTGCATGGAAGAAATAGCAATGCAAATATTAGAAATTCAGGATCTTGGCAGACAATATTTTGAACAACTTGAGTCTCAAGGCGATCCTAATGCCTTACAGAAGACAATAGACTATCTTAAGACACAACCAAATGTTGATAATGCAAAAGTTGGAGAAGATGGCGTTTCCATATGGGTTGTATATAAAAGCGGTGTAGAAGGAATAATTTTAACTGAACCATTTAGGTCTTTAGGCAACTTACCTGTATCAAAATCATACCGCTCTAATTTACCAAAAAAATCTGAAGATAAAAAGGCAATAATACTTCTACCTTTTGATTCAATAGAAGGCTATGAAGATAAATCAGTAGACGAACTTTCTAGTTGTCTTCAGCAGAGTGGCTACCCTGAAAGCTCTATAGAAACATATCGTGGTGGAGAGGTTACAGTTGATTTAATGGCAACATTATCTAATTATGATTTTATCTATATGGCAACACATGGAATTGTCGGTTCATCTGGGATTATAGGGGTATCGATAGGCCAGGCAGTTAATGGCTTTAGCATGGTAGCTTTATGGGACAGCTTAACGGGAGACTCAAAAGAGATTTGGATAGTCTCTGTTCCCGCCAAATTTTGGGGTTTTGATGTGCCGGGGATTGCTTTCGCTTTAAATTCTAGATTCTTTACGCACTATACATATCCGGATAGTTTTGTATATATGAATGCATGTGATTCTTTGAAGAACGATTCACTAGCAGATGCTTTTTTGTATCATGGTGCGAGTGTCTATTTGGGCTGGGATAATACTAGTTTTTTAACTCTTGGAAATATACACAACCAAGAATTTTTTCAGGAACTTGCGAAACCGAACAATACTTTTCAACAGGCTTATGATAATACCATTGCTATGCACTATCCTGCTAGCGTGTATAAAGATACGAACCACAATCATAAGTGGCGTATCGTATTTAAGGATGGGGAAGATAAGGGAGATCCAAATGATACAACTTTTGACTATGACTTGAGTCTTATTTTTAGAAGGAATTCTCAATTTATACTTAATCCTTTAGTTATTTCTAGTGTTGAAGTTCTTCCAGAAACAATGACCTTAACTGAAGGAGATTCTCAATCAATCGACTCAATCATTGCTTATTATGAGAATGGGTCTACTGCTGATATAGCTCTAGATGCTTGCACCTACGATTCAAGTGATCCAGTAGTTGCTACAGTCGATGCTGGTGTGATTACTGCAGTCGCTCCTGGTAATGCCACCATTACCGTAAGCTATACAGAAGGCGAGATAACCAAGACTGATACTGTAGAAGTTACGGTAACTCCAGCTACCCCAAATGTCTATAATATTACTGCCTCTGCCGGTCCTAATGGATCTATAAGCCCTTCCGGAGATGTGAATGTAAACCAGGGTTCAGATAAATCATTTACCGTTACCCATGATGCTGGTTATAAGATAGATGATGTCCTGGTAGATGGAATTTCAGTAGGGGCAATAAGTTCATATACCTTTGTTAATGTAGCCGAAGATCATACCATATCTGTTACCTTTATAAGTATAGCTCCGGGTCCAGTCTATAATCTTACCAAAAATAATTATTATGATACCATTCAAGCAGCCCTTGATGACGCGGATAATGATAATACCATTGAAGTTGCTGATGGTACTTATAATGAAAGTATCAGCTTCCCTTTTGATAAGCTGATTATCTTACAAAGTGTAAATGGTGCCTCTTCAACTATTATTCAGGCAACAGTTAATCAGACAGCAACAGTTTTTTCCACTAATTACCGAGAAGGTACTACCCTGGAAGGTTTTACCATTACCCATGCCGATGGGCAAAGCGGAAGAGGAATATTGATTTATACCAACCTGAATATAAAAAATTGCATTATCTCTGGCAATCATATTCGTGATGGTTATGGTGGCGGAATTTCTAATCTTGGCACTTTAACTATTACCGGAAGCACTATCTCTGGTAATACTGCTCTCCCTATTGGTTTTGGTGGTTGGGCTGGCGGAGGTGGGATTTATAATTCTGGCACTTTAACTATTATAGGAAGTACCATCTCTGATAATTATGCTACTTATGAGAGTGGTGGAATATTTAATGAAGGCTCATTAACTATTACCGGAAGTACTATCTCTGATAATTATAGTTATCAAGGCGGCGGAATATTTAATGGAGGAAGTTCATTAACTATTACCGGAAGTACTATCTCTGGTAATAATGCTATCTTTTATGGTGGTGGAATTCATAATTCTGGCACTTTAACTATTACCGGAAGTACTATCTCTGGTAATTCTGCTTCTTTATACGGCGGAATACTTAACGGAGGAGGTTCATTAACTATTACCGGAAGTACTATCTCTGGTAATTCTGCTCGTTCTAACTACGGTGGAATATATCTTAGTTATCAGACATCAGAAACTTTATCTATTGGCGGAAGCAGTGATGCTGAAAAGAATACCATCTGTGGAAACTACAAGATCGGTGAGCCTCCCTCCCTGGATCAACAAATAAGAGATGATTCCGGTAGTCTTTATGAAATTTATGAGGACACTAACTACATCTCCGCCTCCTGTAAATAATTAATAGACATTGCAAATTATAAATATGTGCCTTTTATTAAGCCACATAAAACACCAGACTCCTGTCTGGATACCGAGATATCGGAGAAAAATCTTTGTGAAAGGAGTAAAGGAATATGCGGAGAAAATACTATAAAATATAAAAAAGGATATGAGAAAAATATATAAAAAGGTTTTGATAGTAATTATTTTAGGTGTTTTGATATTTTTAATAGTAGGAAGCGTCCTGGCGAAAGATTTATTTGTTTTTGAATTAAAAGATGGCAGTATGATCGTAGGAGAAATAGAAGAACCATTAGTAATTTCAGTAAAGACAAAAGAGGGAATAAAAGATATCAATATAAAAGATATTAATTGCATCTGCATCCGGCCGAATGTTGAAGAGCCTATTGTCTGGAAATTACAATCCCCCTGGTATCTTATTACAGGAAAAAATTCACCAAGAGGATGGCGTCAGTTTCAGAGAACAATAGAAAAATCCTTAGGAAGAGGAAGTCTTTTAGGTGGTTATTCTGACCATTCTTTAGTAGTCCACCTAGAAAAATATAATATATTCAGACGATCCAACAGTATCTTTTTAATTCTTCCCAAAACTAAAGAGTTTGAAGCATTAAAAGAATTAAGAGAAAAATATCCTGAATTATTGCCTATCTCTTATGAAGAATTCGACAAATATTCTCCTTTAATCTACCTTTGCTTATAACATTAAGACAGAAAAAATGAGAGGGGTTATTATCGATGACAAAGTAAATGTCTCTTTGGCAGAAATGTTATTTAAAAAAGATTTGCCTTTAAATACTTTTCTCCGCTACGAAAAAGGGCAACTAAAAGAAATAGAGGAAAAGTAATGAAATAAAGGGAAGATTCACTGCGCTTTTCCTATTTGGTAAATAATTTCTATATAAATTAAATACAATGTTAAGGAATTAACATTGAAAAAAGGAGGTCTTTAAAATGAAAAAGATGGTAAGTATATTAACGATTGTTATGGTAGTGTTTGCTGTTGGACTGGCTGGTTGTGTAACTGCTCCTACTCCTACCCCTCTAGAGATGGTGAGTTTGGAATCCCCCTTATACATTATTTTGGGAGAGAATTGGGTTGAAGGATTTTTTGATTTCTGTGAGGAAATAGAATTAATTTATGGACCCACGAGTACGTTAGGAGGTTATCCT
>JAYEHT010000238.1:0-9443 GCA_034659655.1 Candidatus Aerophobota bacterium
AAAAGCAGGTTTCTAAAGAAGAGGGAGAAAAATTGGAAGAATATAGAAAAAAGTTGATAGAATCAGCAGCAGAAACGGACGATGCTCTTATCGAAAAATATCTGGCAAATGAGAAATTAAGCAAGGAGGAGATCAAAAAAGGATTAAGAGAGGGGCTGGTAAAAAATAATTTTATTCCTCTTTTTTGTGGGTCCGCCCTTAAAAATATGGGAATAGACTCTCTCTTAAATACTATAATCGATTTTTTCCCTTCCCCCTTATTAAGAAAGTCTGTAAAGGGGAAACTCAGGGATAAAGAAACGGAAAGAAAAATAAGTGCAGAGGAGCCTTTATCTGCCCTTGTTTTTCAAACCCTTGCTGAAGCACATTTAGGAGAGGTAAATCTGTTTAAAGTCTATTCAGGTAATCTTTCTTCGGGAAGTACTGTTTATAACTCTGTAAAAAACAAGGAAGAGAAAATCGGGCAAATTTATCTGATGCAGGGAAATAAAAGAGAAGAGGTGCCTCAGATACTTGCCGGAGATATAGGAGCGGTAACCAAGCTTAAAAATACAGATACCGGGGACACTTTATGCCAGAAAGAGGTACCGATAAAATTTTCTCCTCCAGAAATTCCGGAACTGACCACCTCTATAGCTATTAGAACTCAAGAAGAGAAAGATGAACAGAAGTTAAGCGTCGCTTTAGCCAGGCTAATTAAAGTAGCTCCTCTTCTTAAAATGGAAATAGATAAAGAATTTGGTCAAACCGTTCTTTCTGGGACAGGGAAGATGCATTTGCAGATTGCAATAGAGCGATTAAAAGATGAATTTGGTATAGATGTGAAGACAGAGGAACCTAAAATTCACTATCGGGAAACTATTACCGCAGTTGCAGAATCACAGGGAAGATACAAAAGACAAACAGGTGGACATGGACAGTATGGGGATGTATGGTTACGGATTAAGCCTCTTCCTCGAGGAGAAGGGATTAAATTCGTAAATGAAATCAGAGGGGGAGCAGTTCCCACTAGATTTATCCCTTCCGTAGAGAAAGGGGTTAAAGAAGCTGTAAGAAAAGGATTTTTAGCCTCTTATCCCCTGGTTGATGTGGAGGTGACATTATTTGATGGCAGTTACCATCCGGTAGATTCTTCCGATATAGCTTTTCAGATTGCTGCTTCTATAGGACTTAAGAAAGCAGTGGAAAAGGGGAAACCTATTCTTTTAGAACCTATTATGGAAATAGAGGTTGAAATTCCTGATGAATTTTTAGGAGAAACAAATGGAGACTTAAATAGTAGAAGAGGAAGGATTATGGAAGTGGAATCATTTAAGAATAGAAAGAAGATAAAGGCCCATGTTCCGGCAGCAGAACTACACGACTACTCTACTCGCCTTCGTTCTATAACTCAAGGAAGAGGAGCTTTTAGAAAGAAATTTTCTCACTACGAAAGAGCCCCGGAAGGGATAACGCAGAAAGCTATTGCCCAAGCTCAAGCTGATAAGGAATCGAAATAGAAAGGAGTAAGCAGTGATAGGAGTTCAGAGAATAAGAGACGTTTTTATACAAGAGATTGTCTTTCCCAGGATAATTTCTGATATTATGAAAGTGAGTATATTCGTAATTCTTACAAGCTTAGGCGCTTTTGTAAGGATACCTCTCCCATTTACCCCTGTCCCTATAACTTTACAAACTCTTTTTGTCCTTTTAAGTGGAGTAATTTTAGGGAGCAGACGGGGAGGAATATCTCAATTTTTATATCTTTTTCTGGGGGCAATTGGGCTTCCCATTTTTGCCGGAGCAAGCAGTGGATTACTTCATCTTGCAGGTCCCACCGGAGGATATATAATCGGTTTCGTTTTAGCCGCTTTCATAATAGGTAAGGTAGCAAGAAAGTCGGAAAACAACCTTTTTCACATAATTTCAGCTATGAGTTTAGGAACAGTGGTTATTTATCTGGCAGGTGGGGTTGGTTTAGCTTGCACTTTAAAGATCGGGATTAAGGAGATCTTTTATTTAGGTATTGCTCCTTTTATACCGGGAGATATGATAAAACTGGCTACCGCCGCACTAATAGCAAAAGCTATTACCTTCATATCTTCTTCCAGTAGATGAGGGCGTCTTCATCTATATAGTAGCGAGGACGAATAGCCGCCTTTTTAAAGCCGAACTTCTCATAAAGGTGGTGAGCAGCTGTATTAGAAGATCTCGCCTCTAAAGTAACTTCAGTAAGACCCCGGACTTGAGCATCTTGAAGAGTATATTTTAACAATTTTGTCCCCATCCCTCTTTTTCTAAAATCTGGATGGATGGCCAGGTTAACTATATGAGCTTCTTTTGCTATTTTCCAGTAGCCTGCATAACCTATTATTTTCTCCTCGTATTCTATTACATAATAGAAAGCAAAACCTATCTTGTTGAGTTCTGTAGAGAAAGCATGAAATGACCAGGGGTTTAGAAAAGAGAGTTTTTCAATTTGACTAATTTCTGTTAGGTCCTTTTTTTTCATCTGACGAATTTTTATCTTTCCTTTCAATAGCTAGCTCTCTCCAATTTTTTCTTTTTTGTTAGTCCTATTTTAGGAGGAGAAATATAAAGAGGTACTAAAGTATAAGAATTATCTATCTTTTCCTCCTTTATACTCTTTATGCCAAAATCGAGCAAAATTTTTAAGGACAAACTGTTTTCGATAAAATAAGTAAAAAAACCTTCCCCCCTTTTTATCTTATATCCTATTTTTCTGTTTTCGTTTGATATAAGAAAAGTCACCTTTTGGGGAAGAAACCTCTTCCCTCTTTCCATAACTTCCTCAAAAGAGAAAAATAGATACTCTGTTATTCTTGATATCTTTCCTCTATCTCTTTTATAAAATGCTCCATAAAATCTCTCTTTATAAGCCTGGCGAAGGGGACAGATAATTTCCTCCTCAGGAACAAAGAAAGCCCAGCTATCCAGTAAAGAAACACCTGCTAAGGGAATCTTAAGACTGAAGGAGAGAGCTTTTGCTAAACTTAATCCTATTCTTAAACCAGTAAAGGAACCGGGGCCTAAATTAACAATAATTCCCTGTAGGTCTTTAATCTTCAGGTTGTTTTCCCCGATTAGTTTATCCAGCGCTGGGAAAATAGATTCTGAAGATGAACGAGGAGAAAGTCTCCTTATATTCAGAACTTTCCCCCCTTTTCCTAAGCACAAATTCCCCTTCTCTCCAGAAGTATCTATTACTAAAACTAACAAATTAGCTCTCTCCTCTCCTTTTCCCTGTAATCCTGCATTTTAGCCCTATAGTCTTGTAGTCCTATTTTTTCTGGTTTCCCTCTAATCCTTTAATCCTCTATTCCTATAATCCTACTTACGATTCTCTCATAATAAGAACCATGAGGCTCTAAGCTTATCTTTCTTTTTGATAAATTTAACATTTGAATATTTATCTTAAGATGTTCTGGAGGCAAAAAATTTTTTATCTTTTCTGCCCATTCGACTACTACAATTCCCTCCCTTTTATAAAAATACTCCTCGTATCCGAGAGGTATAATCTCTTGCTCATCCTTCAGCCGATAAAGGTCAAAATGATATAAAGGAACAGGGCCGGGATACTCATGAATAATAGTAAAAGAAGGACTTTTAATCATAGAAGTAGCTCCTATCCCTTCCCCTATTCCCTGAATTAAAGTAGTTTTTCCACTTCCTAATTCTCCCGTTAATGCTATTATAGAACCGCGAGAGATTTTTTTGCCTATCTTCTCTCCCAACTTTTTAGTCTCCTCAGAGCTTCTTGTTAATATGTCCATCCCGCTCACTAACCATTTTTTCTCTTATCTTCTTTATCTTTTTATATAAATTTCTTGTAGCTAACCCTGCGTCTTTTTCTTTAAAGATAGCACTTATCACGGCTACTCCGTCGGCTCCAGCTCTTAAGACTCTCTCTACATTCTTCTCGTTTATACCTCCTATGGCTACCACAGGAATATTTACTGCTTCTTTAATTTGAGAAATTATCTCTGTTCCCTTGGGCAGGTCAGCACTGGCTTTAGTAGAAGTAGGAAAAATAGGACCTATAGCTATATAATCTGCACCTTCTTTTTCTGCTTTTAGTGCTTCCTTTAAGGAATGGGTAGAGATACCGATTATTTTATCCTCTTCAAGGATTTTCCGAGCATCCTTAAGAGGAAGGTCCTCTTGCCCTAAATGCACTCCATCTGCCTGAGAAGCTACAGCTATATCCACCCTATCATTTACGATGAAAAGAGTTTTTTTTGAGGGAATTATCTTTCTTACTCTAATAGCCCTTTTTAAAAAGGAACTGCGAGGAAGATTCTTTTCTCTTAATTGAATTACGCTGGCCCCACTGGATACCACCTCTTTTATCTTTTGCTCAAAATCCTCCCCTATTAAATGGGAGTCAGTGATTATGTAAAGGGTAAGATCGCGTCTTCTTTTTAGTTTTATTCTCACCTTTTTTTCTAAGGAATAAGTTCTAAAACGGAGCTGCTTAAACTTTTCTCCTGAAGAAGGAGAAAATAGCTTACCAAATTCTTCCATACTTCTTTCTGCTTCCTCTACCCTTCTGAAGTTAGCCTCTATCATCTCCTCAATTTTCTTTTGTTTATCTTCTTTAATTTTCACCCCCACATCTCTTTTAATATCTCGAGAGACTATAAGTCTTGTCTGGTTAATTTGAGGAGATTCTTTTACTGCTTTTATTATCCAATGGCGCAATTCTTTAACTTCTCTCGTAAGAGAATAATCATTTAATATAAATCTTACCCCATCTTCTATAACTCTTAATCCTTCGCATGCCCGATTAAGATTAACATCCATTATTCGGTAAATATTGTTTTCGGAATTCATAAGATACGTCCCTTTATATACCAGTATACCCATTTTCCCACGGAATGCAAGAATTCTCTTATCGTTTTTTAGTTATGAAAAGAGTTAAAATGAGAAAACCAGAGAAAAGGAAAGGAAGAAAAAGAGGGGGAGAGCGAAGGCTTTTTTCATCACCAACTTTTATTTGCCCCTGAGGGAAGGTGTAAACCCCGTTAGAAGGCCCTGTCTTTCTAACGGGGTAAATATTTTCTGGAGAATCAGAAAGAGTGCTAAGATGATTAAGATATTTTTGACTCACTTTTTTAAATTCATTAAGATAGGCTGAATTTACTGGTTCAGCTCGGGGGAATTCTGTTTTAAGAAAATTAACATAGCGACCTTGTTTCGTAATGCGAAAATCGAGGTGAGGTCCGGTGGACAGACCCGTCGACCCCACATATCCAATTACCTGTCCTTGTTCCACCTTTTTTCCTCTTCTTAAACTGCGAGCAAAACGGTAAAGATGGCCGTAGCTGCTGGTGATTCCATGAGAATGTTTTATTTTGATAAAATTGCCAAAACCGCCCTTCCAACCCTTGAAAATTACCCTTCCCTCAGCAATTGCCGAAACTGGTGTTCCTGGAGGAGCAGCATAATCAATACCCAGGTGAGGGCGATATATCCTCAAAATAGGATGAAATCTATGGTAAGAAAAATAAGAGCTTATTCTGCTGTATTTTAAGGGGGAGCGGAGGAAAGATTTACGTAGCGAATTCCCTTGTGGGGTGTAGTAATCGGAGTGACCATCTTTATCCTGGAAAAATATAGCTGTCAAATCTCTCTTAGCATTAATGTACTGAGCAGATAGGATTTTTCCTTCCTTAATAATTTTTCCCTCCAGAGAGAGGTAACGCTCCCAGATTAATTTAATTGTATCCCCTCTTCGAGGCTCGGTAAAAAAATCTATATCCCAGGAGAATATGTCAGTAAAACGATTGATTAATTGAGGACTCACTCCTTCATTTCTCATCGATTCATATACAGAAGAGCGAATATTTGCTTTTGCTCCTACGAGAACTCTCTTTAAAGGAATTTTCTCTTTACGGGCAGAAAAGGTTCCCTTGGGAGATTCTTCCACAATATAATACTCTAAGGAGTTGGGAAAATATTTGAATATAAGGTTACCATCCCCAGATTCTTTTAACTCAAAGGAATCGCCCGGCCTGCATCTTTTGAGATTAAATAAAGGCTTCAATTTCTGATTTATAAGATGAACGGTTTGGGGAGAGATACCAGCAGAAAGGAGGCTTTCATAAACAGTCTGTCCATAACGAACAGTGGTTAGAGGAACAGTATTAATAGAAGTTTTGGCTGATTTCTCTGCTAATTTCTCAGATGAAGTTGAAAGAATTGACAAATGAGAAGATAGAGGAGAATAATATAAGATAAATACTATTATTGCCCCACAAATGGCTGCGTAAAAGAAAAATTTTCTCGTCTTTGGACTCATTTTGTAAAGAGGAAGTATTTAGCTGTGGGTTAATAATCCATATTCAATACTATCAACCAGTGCTCTCCAGCTAGCCTGGATAATATTAGTGGAAACCCCGACAGTAATCCATGTTTTTCCCTGATCAGAGGTTTCAATTAGGACCCTTACTTTGGCAGCTGTTCCCTCATTCCCATTTAATACTCTAACTTTGTAATCTATTAATTTCATGGTCTTGATTGAGGGGAAAAACCCATTTAAGGCTTTACGTAATGCTTTATCCAGAGCATTGACAGGTCCATCTCCTTCAGCTGCCACATGAACCTTCCCCCCTTTTACTGTTAATTTAATAATCGCTTCTGAATTTGTTCTATCTCCTTTATTTTCACTTATTATTTTAAAATCATTAACAGTGAAAAAGGGAACAAAACTATGAAACTCTTTATAGGCCAATAATTCCAGGGATGCCTCTGCCCCTTCAAATTGATATCCTTCGTATTCCAGGGATTTAATAGTTTTGGTTAACTTAGCCATATTTTTCTTATTTATATAGGCAGGATTAAAGCTGAGTTCTTTTAATTTATATTCCAGATTACTTTTACCTGCTAATTCAGAAACGAGTACTCTCCTCTTATTTCCTGTTATTTCCGGGGGAATGTGTTCATAGGTGGCTGGATCTTTCTGTAAAGCACTAACATGAATACCACCTTTATGGGTAAAAGCACTTTTACCAACATATGGTTTTTGATTATCAGGAATTAAATTGGCTATCTCCATAACATAATGATAAGTAGGGGTTAGTTCTTTTAATTGTTGCTCGCTGATGAGTTCTACCTGATATTTTAATTTCAGGGTGGGTATTATACTGCATAAATCAGCATTACCACAACGTTCACCCAGACCACCAATAGTTCCCTGGATTTGAATAGCTCCATTTTCAAAAGCAGCTAAAGAATTGGCTACTGCTAACCCGCTGTCATTATGAGCATGAATTCCCAGCGGGATATTGCTTATCCCTTTAACCTCTTTAACTACTTTAGCAACCTGCTCTGGCAATTGTCCCCCATTGGTATCACATAATACCAGAAGATCTGCCCCGGCTCTTTCTGCTTCCAGCAGGGTTTTGAATGCATAATCTTTATTATGGTGAACTCCATCAAAAAAATGCTCAGCATCAAAAAATACAGTAAATCCATCTTTTTTTAAATAAGTTACTGTATCATAAATCATACTTAGGTTTTCTTCCAGGGAAACCTCCAGGGCATCAGTAACATGAAAATCCCAGCTCTTTGCAAAAATAGCTGCTATCTTAACCCCGGAGTTAATTAATTTTTGGATGTTTAAATCATTCTTGATAGAGACTCCAGGTTTTCTAGTTGAACCAAAGGCAACAATCCTGGCATTTTCGAGTTTTAATTTCTGCACCTGGAGAAAAAACTCTTCATCCTTTGGATTTGAGCCAGGCCACCCCCCTTCAATATAGCTAATTCCTAATCTATCCAGGCGACGCACGATCTTTAATTTATCTTCTACTGAAAAAGAGACTCCTTCTCCCTGCGAACCATCTCTCAGGGTTGTATCAAAGATTGAAATTAATCCCATTATTTATCCTCCTTTTGAGATATGGTATTAACCCACCACTATTTATAATCTCCTGGATGAAAGGGGGGAAAGCCCCAGCCTGATAAGCTTTATTCTTATTAAGGTTCTTAATAGTTCTAGTATCTAAATCTACCTCCAGCTGGTCTCCCTTCCCAATCTCAGAAACTGGCTCTGGAAACTCCAGGATAGGTAAACCGATATTAATCGCATTACGATAAAAGATTCGAGCAAAACTCTCGGCTATTACACAGGATATCCCGGCCGATTTAATAGCTAAAGGGGCATACTCACGCGAACTACCTGAACCAAAATTTTTACCTGCAACAATAATATCTCCTCGCTGCACCCCTGTGGCAAAATCCGGGTCAATATCTTCCATGCAATGAACTGCTAACTCAGCCGGGTCTGAGGTATTAAGATAACGGGCCGGAATAATTACATCAGTATTAACATTATCACCATATTTAAAAGCTTTACCTCTTAGTTTCATCATAAATCTCCTCTGGATGGGCAATTTTTCCTCTAATGGCTGAAGCAGCAGCAATAGCTGGATTTGATAAATATACCTCACTCTCAGGATGACCCATTCTCCCAACAAAATTACGATTGGTAGTGGAGATTGCTCTTTCTCCTTTAGCCAGAATACCCATATGGCCCCCCAGACAGGGACCACAGGTAGGAGTGCTTACCGCTATACCAGCATCAATAAATATATCGATTAATCCTTCTTTAATTGCCTGTTTATAAATCCCCTGGGTTCCTGGAAAGATTATACAGCGAACATCAGGATGAATATGATTGTTAGCCAGGACTTTAGCCGCTAATCTCAGATCTTCAATCCGCCCATTGGTACAGGAACCAATAACAGCCTGATCAATTTTAATCTCACCAACCTCACCAATTGGTCTGGTGTTTTCCGGAAGATGGGGAAAGGCCACTTGAGGTTCAATCTGGCTCACATCGTATTCAACTATTTTTTCATATTCAGCATCAGGGTCACTGTAATATGTAGTATAACTACGCACAGCTCTATCTTTAAGATATTGATCTACCTTTTCATCAGGAGCAATAAGGCCACATTTTCCTCCAGCTTCAACCGCCATATTCGACATAGTCATCCTGCCATCAATGGATAGATTTTCAATGACCTTACCGCCAAATTCCATAGACTTATATAATGCCCCGGCAACACCTATATTGCCAATCGTATAAAGAATCAGGTCTTTACCCCCTACCCATGGTTGTAATTCCCCGGAATAGATAAATTTTATAGTAGGAGGTACTTTAAACCAGGCTTTTCCAGTTGCCATTGCAGCGGCCATATCTGTACTTCCAATCCCGGTTGCAAAAGCCCCCAGAGCTCCATAAGTACAGGTATGAGAATCAGCCCCGATAATAATCTCCCCCGGCAGGGCCAATCCCTTTTCTGGCAAGATATTTCATCCACTTTTTCATTTTCTTATCTCCTTGTAAATTTTATAGCGTTTAATTTTTTAAAGATTAGGGTTCCAATTTTTATCGAAAGATTTCTCTCTTCAATTATATCCAAGATTTTTATAAG
>JAYEHT010000239.1:0-9435 GCA_034659655.1 Candidatus Aerophobota bacterium
GTGATGACGGAAAAAGCCACTTATGAGGTAGAGTCCCCTGCTGAGGGAATATTATCCAGGATACTGGTGAAAGAGGAGGAGGCATCACCTATAGGCAGTGTTCTGGGGATTATTGAAGAAAATAGATAATCTCTCCTTTTTGGAGGAAGGTATGTTTGACCTATTAGTTATAGGAGGAGGACCCGCAGGCTATCATAGTGCTATTAGAGCCAGTCAGCTGGGAGGAAAAGTGTGCCTTGTGGAAAGAGAAGAAAGATTAGGAGGGGTATGCTTAAACAGGGGCTGTATTCCTACAAAGGCTTTAGTAAAAGGCACAGAGGTTCTCCATTCTATTAAAAGAGCTAAAGATTTCGGGATAGAGGTGGATGATTTTAAGTTGGACTTTTCCTCTCTAATAAAGAGGAAAGAGAGTGTGGTGAAAGCTCTTACCAGGGGTTTATCCAGTCTATTTAAAAGCTATAAAATAGAGCTTGTTAAAGGATTTGGTAAAATATTATCTCCTCAAAAGGTGGAAGTAGAAGGTAGAGTAATAGAGGCAAAAAATATTCTCATTGCTACAGGCTCTCGCCCTTTATCTTTTTCTCCTTTCATTTTAGATGGAGAAAGAGTTATTACTACTAAGGAGGCTTTAAGTTTGAATGAGGTTCCTCAAAGTATGGTGATTGTGGGTGGAGGGGTGAATGGATGTGAATTTGCCCATATTTTTAGCTCTCTGGGGTGTAAGGTGAGTATAGTGGAGATGATGGAGAATATTTTGCCGGGCGAGGATCCAGAGATAGCCACCTATCTTGCTCGTCTTTTGCATAAAGAGGAAATAGCTCTATACTTAGGAAGAAAAGTAAAGGAAGTTAGATTAAGGGAAGATGATGTTTGGTGCAGATTATCGGATGATGAGGAGATAACCGGAGAAAAGCTTATTTTATGTGTGGGAAGAAAGCCGAATATAGAAGATATAGGATTAGATAGAATAGGAATAAAAACTGAAAAGGGAAGGATATGGACGAACGAGAAGATGCAGACCAACATCCCCTCCATTTATGCAGCTGGAGATGTAGTGGATAGTGTTATGCTTGCTCATGTAGCTTTTAAGGAGGGATTAGTGGCTGCAGAAAATGCTTTAGGAGAGAATTCTTTAATAGATTATACTGTTATTCCCAGCTGTATATTCACTCATCCTGAAGTAGCTTCGGTAGGTCTAACCGAAAAAGAAGCCCGAGAAAGATACAATAATAAGGTGAGGATAGGAAGATTTCCCTTAGCAGCCAGTGGAAAAGCTTTATGTGAAGGGGAAGGAGCAGGATTTATTAAAATAGTTGCAGGCTCTAAAGATGAGGAGGTTTTAGGAGTTCATATCATCGGCTCCCATGCTTCAGAGCTTATCTCTGAGGTAACTTTAGCTATTTCTCTTAGGGCTACTTTAAAGGATATCTCTAAGGTAATTCATCCCCATCCTACTTTAAGTGAGGCATTAATGGAGGCAGCTTCCGATGGGAGGGGTGAGGCTATTCATCTTCCTCGCAAACGAAAAGGATAGAAACCTTTCGGATATAAAATTTGACAAAAAATAATTAAAGTTTAAGATAAATACTACTTTAAAAAAAGGATTTTAAAAATGAAAAAGAGATGGATAGGAGTGATAGGATTTTTTTTAGCGGCGAGTCTTGTTGTGGTTCCCCAGGTTAGGGGGGGAGAAGAAGATGCTTATAAGCAGTATTTATTTGCTCAGGGGTTATTTGAAGAAGGTAAATTCGATTTAGCTGCTGTTCAATTCCAAAAATTTATTGGTGATTTCCCAGAAAATGAAAACTGTGATAAAGCTCAATTTATGCTGGGAAAAAGCTTCTGGTGTTTGGAAGAGTATGAAAAAGCCTCCTCTTCTTTTGGTCTTCTTATTGAGGAATATCCTTATAGTGATTGGGTTGATGAGAGTCTTTATTGGAAAGGCGAGTGTTTCTTTCAGTTTAAAAATTATGAAAAAGCTCGTGATTCTTATCAGAGGTTAGTTAAGGATTATCCTCAGAGCAATCTTCTACCCCCTGCTCTTTATTCTTTAGGATACACTCTTTTAGAATTAAAAGATTACCCGAGCTCCTTAGAAACTTTTAAAAGATTAAGGAAAGAGTCTCCGGCTTTTAAAGAGATGGAGCAGGTTGAATATAATATAGCTCAAATTCTTTATCTAATGGGGGAACACAGGGAGGCAGAAAAAGAATACTCTAATTTTATCTTCTCTTATCCTTACTCAGACTATATACTTAGAGCTTACCTGGAAAGAGGTTTCTCTTATTTTGAAGAGGAGAAATTTGAAAAAGCAGAATCTGATTTTGCCAGAGCGGGTGTTTATTACTGGCAGGGAGAAGCTCTTTATAACTTAGGCCGCTATAGGGAGGCGAGAGAGGCTTATAATCGGGTACTAAAAGAGAAGAAATGGGCATCTAAAGCTCTTTATGGTATTGCCTATACCTATTTTAAAGAAGAGAATTATCCGCAAGCGGTTAAGAATTTTGAACTTTTTACCGAATCTTTTCCTGAGTCCGTTTATATTCCAGAGGTTCTTACTCGTTTAGGTTATTGCTATTCCCAACAAGAAGAGTTTACCCGGGCAAAAGAGGTTTATCGTGAGGTGATAATAGAATATTCTCAAAGTGAATTTATAGAGGAGGCTCTATACGGCCTTGGTTATGTCTATTTTGATGAGGAAAAATTTGATAAAGCGACAAGTTACTTTAAAGAACTGGGTAAAAAATTTCCTTTCTCCCGCTATATTGTGGATGCAAAATTTAGATTGGGAGAATCTTTGCTAAACCTTTCTCGCTACGAAGAGGCTCTTAAAACTTTCTCTGAGGTTATTAAAGATTATCCCAAAACCTCTCTTGCGCCGCAAGCTCAGTATGAGAAGGGATGGTGTTATTTGGAACAGCATAATTACGAGGAAGCGATGGGAGAGTTTGAAAAAACTGCTAAGGTATATCCCCAATCTGAGTGGGTGGATGATTCTTTGTTGGGTATGGGAAATTCTCTTTTTAATTTAAAAAGGTTTAAGGAAGCCATTCAAAAATATTCAGAAATAGAGAAAAGATTTCCTTATTCTAACATTATCCCCCCTGCTATTTATCAAATAGCCGCCTCTTACTTTAAATTAGAAAGATACGGGGAGGCTCGAAGGGAATACAGAAGATTTCTTGATAAATATCCCCAGAATCCTAACGCTCCCGGCGCTCAGTTTGCTATAGGATGGACATATTTTTATGAGAATAAATTCACGGAGGCTAAGGAATCTTTTCAGAAAGTTATCTCTCAATACCCTCAGGTGAAAGATTTAATCCTCGATGCTCGCTATAAGATAGGAGAGTGCCTTTATAATGAAAAAGATTATAAGGAAGCGCTGAGCACTTTCCAATCATTGGTTAGGGAATATCCGGACGGTTATCTTGCTCCTGCCGCTTTATACAAAGCAGGAGAATGTTATCAACAGATGGGTAAAGAGGAGGAGTCTTTAGAGACCTTCCGTAATGTTATGGAAGAATATCCTGGTTTTAAGGAAGCAGATACTGCTCAATTTAAGATATTCAATTATTTTTTAAGGAGAAAAGATTATAATAAAGCTCTCTTTGAGTTAAAAAAGATAATTAACTACTTTCCGGAAAGCTCTCTTCTCTCCGATGCTTATTACTGGATGGGATACTGTTATTCTCAGCTGAAAGATTTTTCTCAAGCAGCTAATATCTACTCTCAATTTATTCAAAAATTCCCTCAAAGTCCTTTAAGGGGGGAGATTTATTATAGATTGGGCAGCTCTTTATTTTATCAGGATAGGTTCAAGGAAGCCATTAATTCTTATAACGAAGCTCTTCAGTTATCCAAAGAAAAAGATATCCTCATTAACTCTCTTTATGGTACAGCTCTTTGTTGGGAAAATTTAGGAGACTGGGGAAAGGAAGCAAAAGTTCTGCGGGAATTTGTCAATAAATTTCCTGACAGTGAGTTAGCCTCCAATGCTCACTTGAAGTTAGCCAATTCTTTATTTAATAAGGAAAACTTTACCGAGGCAAGAGAAAGTTATACCTATGTAGTGAAAACAGCTGAAGAAAGTAAACTTGCAGTGGAAGCCCAATTCAGGTTAGGAGATTGCTGGTTTAATGAAAAGAATTATGAACAAGCGTTAGTGGAGTATTTAAAGGTTCCCATTCTTTACCCTCAATATAGGGAATGGAAGATTAAAGCACGCTTTAGAGTAGGACGCTCTTACAAAGCTCTGGGTAAAAGAGATGAAGCTAAAAAAACATATAGAAAGATTCTTGAAGAAAAATCTCTTGAGAAGAAATGGATAGATGAAGCTAAAAAAAGACTTAAGGAGCTAGGAGAAGCATAATGAGAAAAATATTGTTGTTTTTGCCGGTGATTTTGGTTCTTGTTCCTATCTCTGTATGGGCGCAAGATGAAGAACCCCTTCCCACCGAGCTTCCTACTATAGTAGTTAAGGGAAAGGATAGGTCTTCTCTGGAGATAGTAAGAGAAAAGAGTCTCCCTCCTCTTTCATACGAGGGAAAAAAGGAGTTAGCCCTCTCCCCCGGTGTTTCTCCTCTAAGAAAGAGAGGCTACTATTCTCCTTCTCTTCCTCTTCTGGAAAGAAGGCCTTCAGTAGAGATAGCTCCAAAGAGAGCAAAAAAGATACTTCCTGTCTCTCTTCCTCTTCTTTCTCTTAGCACTTCCTTTGCCGGGTATTCTCCTCCTCCAGGTATAAGAGAAAAGAGTCTCCCTTCTCCTCAATATGAGGGAAAAAAGGAGTTAGCCCTCTCCCCCGGTGTTTCTCCTTTAAGAAAGAGAGGCTATCCTGCTTTAAAGAGGTCTTCTCTTCCTTATCTCCACTTTTCTGCATCTATGGATGAAAATAGTGGCTTTGTTTACCAATTAAATTATGGGAGAAAACAGAAAGATACTACTCATTTTTTAAATTTAGAAAGGACTTTTTCTGATAACTGGGTTGAATACAGAGAAGGAATTAGTTTAGGCAGAGATATAGATAAGGGAAATATGGATATTATCTGGAATTCCTCAGAAAAAAAGGAGATCCTTGTTAGCTTGAAAGGAGAAAAAGAGAGGGTTGATTTGCCCGATGAAGAGAAGAGGGAAAAGAGCAGGATCGGTATAAAAGGAGATTGGAGTTTAAAGAGTAAAAGCAATAATTTTAAGATTAAGGGTTTAGCGGAAAGGACAGCCCTAAATGACCCTGAGGAAAATTATGAGAGGAATCTTCTGGGACTCCAGCTAGAACTGAAGATGAGGGAAACCCCCCTGAGTATAGGAGCAGGAGCTGATTGGGAAGATTTTACAGAGAAAACTGAGGCATACCTCGGGGTAAATGGGATAATTACTCTTTGGAGCGAAAAAGAGAAAAGGCTGAGTTTGGATATAGGAGGAAAGGTTAAATGGTTGGAGAATAAAGAAGGAGAATTTTTACCTTCCCTTAAAGCTTCCTATCAAGCATCTCCTAAGTTAAGCTTTCAGATAATGGGAGAAAGAGAGATTTCTCTTCTCCGGTTTTCTGATTTATATCTTCCTTACGATTATATTGAAATAAATGAGGATATCTCTCCTGTGAGAGTCTTGAATTATGAGATAAATGTGAAATATAGCCCTTCCAACAAGACATCCTTTTTACTGAGAGGCTTCCGCAGAGAAGGGGAAGATACTATCTGGAATAGCAAGGAGAGCGGGTTTACTAAACCGGTTATCAGAGATATTCTTCTTCTAGGGGCAGAGTTAAGTATTTTGCATAAATTTAGTGAGACATTCGAGCAGGAGTTTGTATATACTTATCAGAGCGCCAAAAATACCGAAGATAAAGATAGGGTTATTCCCTATTATCCTGAAACCTCAGGAGCACTTTTGTTGAGATGGAATCAGGGTGGCTGGCGAATTGAAGTGGAAGGGGAGATGATAGGGGAAAGATGGTCTAATGAGCTGGACAAGGAAAATAATGAAGAAGAACTTTCTCTCTGTTATAAAGAGAGATTAACTATTGCCAAAAAGATAGGCAGGGATGTGGAAGGGTTTATCCAATGGGAACGAGATGAGTCTAAGCTTTGGAAAGATTATTCTTTCCCTCATCCTGAGTTTTCTCTGGGAGTTGAAGTGAGGCTTTTTTAATCCTTGTTGATTAAATATAAGGTTAAAGTCCCCAGAGATATTTTTATCTGAAGTTTTAAAGGAATATGCTCGTTGGTAGTGGAAAACCAGATGCCTGTTTTTTTTGCTTTATTATTTGAATCTATTTCTGAACATAAAAGGGCAGGATACCTCTTGTTGGAGATGCTAATTTCTTCCTCTTTTATCACCTTAACTTTTATTTTTCTTACTTTACTTCCCTCAATTAAAGAGAGAGAAAAGACTTCCCCTACCTCTAAATTTTGTAATCTGAGCCAGTAAATTAAAGAGACTGTATCAAAAAGAGGAAGTGAAAATTCTTTCTTCCATTTTCTTTTTTCCCCTTCCTTTTCTTCTGTTAAAGCTGTGCCTTTTTTTAAATTTATATCTACAACGATTTTGTTCTTTCTAAGATATCCCTCTCGATAATGAATTATTAATTGGTGAGGGTAGAGAGTCTCTATATCGGCGAAGCTTTCCATTTTGTCATCAAGGGGATAAAATAAGGAGATAAACTCTGAGCTTTTTGTTCTGGAGATAAAATGGTAGACAGGTTCTCCCTTTATTTGGGTTATCTGTTTTATTTGAAGTAGTCCCTTTCCCACATGAAAACCTCCTAAGGTCACCCTATAGGTTAATTTTTCCCCCACTTTAAGAGAATAAGCTTCTCCTGAGTCCACCATTATCAATAATAAAAAAGAGAAGAAGATCTGGATAAAGATAGATATTTTTCTCTCCATTTTCTCTCCTTTCTTTATAATAGAGAAACAAAGCTCTTTTGTCAAATAAACTTTTTGTGTAGAAGTTTATTTGACAATTCCTTATGAAGTAATAGGATATAAATGATTTGTTAGTTTAAACTAAACATATAGGAGGCTCGAAAAATGAAGATAAAATGGGGAACACTGGGTATTATTATTGCTTTGTTTGCTGTGGCGGCGAGTATCTTCTTCGCAAGTATAAGAATTCCTGAGGCGATTAGCTTAAATGTTCAAGAATTGAAAGAAAAAGGGCGAAGAGAGGCTATCTCTTTTATCTACGCTTTCCGGAAGTCTTCTCATGAGGGAAGAGGTATCATCGTCGAAGATATTAAAGAGGGGTATAATTTTGCTGATTCCTTCCTTAAATTTTATCCTGAAGAAAGAAAGTAGGATTAAGTAAAGGATTAGAGGGGATAAGATATGGTAATTGTGACTTTTAAGTTGCGTAGATCAGAGTACTTATAATGTATGTAGTGGGGATTGATGAAAATGGATTTGGGCCGCAAATGGGGATGCTGACGGTTACCGGCTCGCTTTTTGAAGTAAAGGGCTATAACAGAGAAGATTTTTGGAATGGGATAAAGGGAAGAGCCGGGGTAGGTGATAGCAAGAGAATACTTAAATTTAATCAGATGGCAGAAGGGGAAAGAACCGTTCTTACTTATTACAATTTATTTAATGGGAGGTTACCTGAGAAGTTTAAAGAATTATTAGATTCTGTGAGTTTATCTAGTCTTCAGGAGTTGAGGCAATACTGTTCTTCTCCAGCTGCCAGGGTGTGCTGGGAGCCCGAGATTCTTCTCCCTCATTGGATAAAGATAAGAGAAGATGAGATTTGCAGAGATGCAGCCAAGATTAAAAAGAGGATGAGACATCAAGAAATAAGGCTTATAGAAGTTAAAACAGCTATTCTTTGTCCCTATAAATTTAATGCTCTTATAGAGAAAGGGACAAAGAAGACTCATCTCGATTTTACTCTTTTTGAAAGGTTAATAGAATATTTTTATAAACAGTATGGAAATGGAAGAAAGTATTTATTTCTATGTGGTAAGATTGGAGGAACAAGAAGATACCTCCCCTGGTTTAACTACCTACAAGATTTTAAGGTATTAGAAAAAAAAGAAGGGATTGATTCGGTTTATTCTCTTGAAGGTATAGGCAGGATATGCTTTCTCAAAGATGGTGATGAAAAACATTTTCCTATAGCTCTCTCCTCAATTTTTGGTAAGTATATAAGGGAAGTATTTATAGAGAGGATGAACTGCTTTTTTACCTCTCGAATAAAGAACTTACAACCTGCAAGTGGTTATCATGACAGGATTACCGAAGAATACAAGAAAAAGACCGCTAATTTAAGAGATACTTTAAATATTCCTGATAAATGTTTTCTGAGAATTAGATAAAAGCAGGATTAGAGGAGACTCTGATTCTGCCCGGATCTTGTTAACAAAAGGGTAGATTTAGCTAAAGTGAGAATATAAATGGAGGTTTAATATGGGAAGATTATGGGCTCCCTGGAGGATTGAATACATTATGGGAGAGAAAAACAGAGAATGTATTTTTTGTCAGAAGCCTAAAGAACATAAAGATGAGAAAAACTTTATTCTTTTAAGGGGAAAAAAGTGTATGGCGATGCTTAACATATTTCCTTATAACAACGGGCACCTTTTGATAGCTCCCTATAGACATATCGGGAGCATCGAGGAGCTGAGCAAGGAAGAGTCCGAAGAATTGATGAGCATTCTCACTCAAATGGTGAAATTGCTTAAAAAAGTTTTGCATCCGGCAGGATTTAATATAGGAATGAATTTGGGGAGAGTAGCCGGAGCAGGAATAGAGGATCATTTACATATTCATATTGTCCCCCGATGGAGAGGGGATAGTAATTTTATGCCTGTTATTTCAGAAACAAAGGTAATCTCAGAAGCCCTTCAAAAAACTTATCAAAAACTAAAGGAAAACCTATAAGAGTATGGAGATGATAAGAGAGATATCCAGCTGGATTAAGCAGCTCGTCGAGGAAGCAAAAGCAGAGGGTGTAGTAGTCGGGCTCAGCGGAGGCCTCGATTCCTCAGTTGTAGCTTTCCTGGCTGAGAGAGCCTTAGGAAACAGGAAAGTATTAGGATTAATAATGCCCTCTCACAGCTCTTCTTTAGATGAAGAGCATGCGTATCTTGTTGCTCGCAGGCTAAATATCAGAGTGGAGCGGGTAGTTTTGGATGCTGTTTACGATAAGCTTTTAGAGGTTCTTCCTTCAGGTAAAGATGTAGCTTTGGCAAATATAAAGCCGAGATTACGCATGCTCACCCTCTACTATTTTGCCAATAATTTAAATTATTTAGTGCTTGGCACGAGTAATAAAAGCGAAATTCTTATCGGTTACTTTACCAAATATGGAGATGGAGGGTGCGATATCTTACCCTTAGGGGGTCTGTTAAAAACTGAGGTAAGAGAATTAGCCAAGAAGTTGGAGGTTCCGGACCGGATAATTAAAAAACCTCCCAGCGCAGGCTTATGGGAAGGGCAG
>JAYEHT010000240.1:0-1838 GCA_034659655.1 Candidatus Aerophobota bacterium
TGATTAAGTAGAACGGTGTTTCATTAAAATTGGGTAAAAGTTCATAGTTTAGTACTTTTTTCTTCCCTTTTATCCATTTTTTGGAAGGATATCGAATTACTATTTAGAATTTTCCTGAAACTGGAGAAAAGTCGGTTGACAAGATGGACAGATATGGGATAATAAAGACAAAAATGGGAAACAATAGAGATTTGAAAAAGATAAAAATCCATTGTATAGCATAAAAAAGAGAAATTTATGAAGAAGAGGTCTATTCTACAGAGGCATATCCGAGGGTGTTGAATATAAATACGTTAGGCGAAACAGTGGGCTTAATCTAATGAGGTGAAAGACAATATGAGCAATCAAAAACCAGGTTTCAAAACCGAAAAAGAGCTCCAGGAAGCAATCTTGCAAGAAAAGGCGAGAGGGACTCCTGATTTAGAGATTGGGCAAAGATATGGGGTCACATTTAGATATATTGAGCGACTCATTACCAGGTCGCAAGGAGTCAATGTCAGCGCTTTAAAGGTTTCTAAAAAAATAAAAATGCTTTATCCAAAGGATTTCAGAGAAGAGCAAGCCACAGTCTGGAGTTTTAAGCAGAGGGGTAGTTGGGCTACCCATAGTGGAGAGTACAGGGGAAACTGGTCGCCTTATATCCCTCGAAATGTGATTCTCAAATATTCAAAGCCGGGCGAGTTGGTTTTAGATTATTTCTGTGGTGCTGGGACTACAGCGGTTGAGGCAAAGTTATTGGGTAGAAGATGTATTGCTTTTGATATTAACGATAAAGCCGTTGAACTGGCAAAGAAAAATATAAGTTTTAGTGTGGAACCCCAACAGTTAACTTTATTTGACGAAAAAAGCCATTTGAAGGTTTACGAGCCGAAACTCTCAGTTGGTGATGCCAGAAATTTATCATTCTTACAGGATAGCTCCATAGATTTAATCTGTGCTCATCCTCCTTATGCAAATATTATTCATTACACGGACTCTAAAGAAGGTGATTTATCGTTTTTTGATATAGATGATTTTATAGAAGAGATGTCAAAGGTTGCTAAAGAAACTTTTAGAGTGTTGAAGCCGGGAAGACAGTGTGCTATCTTAATTGGAGATACACGGAGAGAAAAACATGTAATTCCTTTAGGGTTTAAACTTATAAATGTTTATCTAAATGCTGGCTTTAAATTGAGGGAACTTGTTATTAAACGCCAACATAACTGCAAGACTACGGGATTTTGGTATGACAATAGCATAAAATACAATTTTCTTCTCCTCGCTCATGAGTATCTGCCAATTTTTGAAAAACCCAAGCCACCTTCTCCTTTAAGTGTAAGAGAAAGGGAGGTAGATTATGGTTTGGTCATTCCTGCCTTAGAGAAACCACCGCTAAAGAGAAAATTAGACAAGTTTGAGACCACAACGGTATGGATCTTGCCAGAGAAAGATTTTGAAGAGCGCTTGAATAAAAATGTAATTGATAGATATTCAAATGGGAAAGGCTATTCAACCATAACTCTTGTTTCTCATTCCAAGAATGAGACGAATTTTACTAAGAAAAATAGGCAAAAGGGCACGGGGCTACTTTTTATCAAGTCCCCATTTTTGAGTAATAATCCTTCCTGTTCAAACATTAAGCATTATTTAAAGGAAACAAAAGAAATTGTGGAGCGAGAGTTAGCTAACATACACAAAGATGGATTTTTAGCAATCCAAACTCAAGATGTAAGAATAGATGGATATATAGAACCTCTTGCTAAAAGGATGGTAGATTTGCTCATATCCGACAACTTATGGCTGAGGGAAGTGGTAATTATTACCCAAGAGGGAAAAAATCTTAGTTCTGAATCTACAGA
>JAYEHT010000241.1:0-9299 GCA_034659655.1 Candidatus Aerophobota bacterium
TTTAAAATAATCAGATGAGAGTTCATTCGTAGATATAAGTTTATTTTTTCCTTCCTCAGAGATATATTCAATAGCATCAGGCTTTACACTCATTAAATACTTTGCAGATTGGGAAGGATTAAAAGTCTTAAGAAATCCTTTATCATCTTCTGGATGGGGGAATATAAACAAACACTTATATCTTTCTCGAAACTTACTTATCAACTTTCCCAGTTCTAATTCACTTTCAATATCTCTATTTTTTCTTCCGTCAAATAAGGGTTTTTGTGGATTCTTGTCTAAACTGTGGAGAAATGTATTCAAGCCATCAATATCCACATTTTGCTCAAAAACTAACAGCAAATGAAGACCATATTTCCCACCAGTTAATTTTAATGAAAGCTCAACTCCTGGAAATATTACAATTCCTTTATCTTTTGCCTTACTCTTTATTAACTCAAACCATTTCTTACTCACTCCATTATAATCTGTAATAGCTCCTATCCTAACTTGCGCTTCCCCCATTTTCTTTACATATTCTTCTATTAATCTTTCGCAATCGTTATCGGAAGCTAAATCAATCCCGGGTGGTAACGTAAAACTTTCTACACCCGGGGAATGCAAATGTAAATCTACTCTCACCCAATTAGCCCCATTATAGCCTTTGTCATTAGTTGTGTTTAACTTTTTCATTTTATCCTCACCTTCAAAACCTTATTCGTATCGTTTCCAAAGACATCTACCACCTTGACCATTATCTGATACTCACCTTCTTCTTCATATTCGTGCTTAGCATCATAGTCCACTTTCGGATTCTTCTTCACCCTGAAACTCTGCCACTGATTGTGGAAGGTATCACCTTTGTAGTCCCAATCTATTGCCCAGTAATCTATGAGCTCCCTTGAATCCTTTACTTTGCTGGCGATTTCGGCAAGCTCTGCGGTTGGCGGAAGTTGAAAATCGGTTATCTTTAAGCTAACTTCTTTCTCTTTAATCTCTATCTTTACTTCGAGGTAAGCAACCTCTGCAAATTTCACATAAGGTAAGAGTGCTTTTTCTACTACCTGGTCAGGTATTTTGAAAAGCTTTAAATCAAAACCAACAAGAGCAGATTTAATTTCATTTACGGAGGGTATTTGAACGAGTTTTAAATCGACCCCATTCTTCTTTGCTAACTCTTTCATACGAGGTTCATTTATTGTTTCTATTGTCTGAAAGGGAAGATTTGGTCTTTCAAACGGCAACTTTCCCTCTTTCTCGTATTTGCCGTATTTCCCTGTCCAGAGCAATTCCACATACTTTTTATTATCTATCATAATCCTGACCCCTTCATTTTAGACTCTCAGCAGCTTATCAAATTTATTCTTATCTTTAAATGCTCCGATTACACCAAGGTTTAACTTATCATTTTGAAATATATCACTGGCTACCCTTTGAATATCCTCTGCAGTTACCGCATTAATTCCCTCACCTGGTTGCTTCCTTCTTGTTTGCTTGATCGTACAGGAAATTAGGACATATGTCCTAAACAGAAAGTATTGAAATCTGGGTAGATGGGTATATGAGTAAATGAGATGAAGGAACTACAAGAAATAGTAGCAAAGAGTCTATCCCATCAACTCATTTACCCATCATCCCATTATCTCATCAACAGCGGATATACACTGGCGGAAGGGGAAAAGTCCCGAGATATTCTTAACCGGATCCCGTAAGCTTGCGGATTCTCAACACACTCCATCGTCTAACTGATTTTTATCTGGCTGCCAGTAGTTGCTCATCAGGGATTTGCTTTATGTCTAATCCTGGCATGGCTTTCCCCAATTTCTTGGAAACCTCAGCAATTACCTCAGGCTCTTGATAATGAGCGGCGGCTTCGACAATAGCTTTTGCCCTGGCCTGAGGATCGTCTGACTTAAAGATGCCGGAGCCAACAAATACACCCTCAGCACCCAATTGCATCATCAAAGCAGCATCGGCTGGAGTCGCTATACCACCAGCAGCAAAGTTTACTACAGGTAACTTTCCTGTGGTATGTATCTTTATCACCAATTCTAAGGGCGCACCAAGGTCTTTTGCCTCCGATACCAGCTCCTCTTCGGGTAAAGCCTGAACTCTGCTAATTTCATCCTGGACTGCTCGCATATGCCTCACAGCTTCAACGATATTTCCTGTTCCGGCTTCGCCTTTTGTTCTTATCATAGCTGCTCCTTCAGCAATACGGCGCAATGCTTCGCCTAAGTCACGACAACCACAGATAAAGGGAACTTTAAAATTATGCTTCCAGATATGGTGACTTTCATCAGCAGGAGTAAGTACTTCAGACTCATCAATAAAGTCGACACCTAATGCTTGCAACACCTGAGCTTCAACGAAATGTCCGATACGACATTTTACCATCACCGGTATGCTTACCGTGTCCATTATGGCTGAAATTATAGATAGGTCACTCATACGAGCCACTCCACCAGTAGCACGAATATCTGCAGGCACTCGCTCCAATGCCATAACAGCACAGGCACCAGCCTCCTCAGCAATTTTAGCCTGCTCCGGGGTGACCACATCCATAATCACCCTACCTTTCAACATCTGAACCGATTCAGTTTTAGCCTCCCAACTGTTCTTTTCCATTTTTTAATCCCCCCTTATATTTTTTATTTTGTTTTAAACATTAATATCTTGCAGGCAAAATAGTTACAATTCTACACTCTTAATATTTTATCAAATCTATCCTTATCCTCAAATGGTCCAATTAGAGCAAGGTTTAACTTACTATTTTGAAATATATCGCTGGCTATCCTTTGAATATCCTTTGCAGTCACCGCATCAATCCTCTTAAATACTTCATCCACAGTCAATATCTCCCTCTTAAGAACCTCCTGATGCCCCAACCAGAAGGCTACCTCATCCGAAGATTCTAATCCCAGCAAAAGTTTCCCTTTAATATACTCCCTGGTCTTGTTTAATTCTTTATCGGGTACTTTTTCATCTCTTATCTTACGAAACTCATTCAAGATAACTTTTATACTCTCATCAATCCTATTATTACCAACTCCTGCTTGAACAACTACATAACCGGTATCTGTATAGTTTTCTGATGAACATCGAATACGATAAGCTAACCCTCTCTTTTCTCTAACTTCTATAAAGAGGCGCGAACTCATCCCTCCCCCTAAAATAGAAGTCAAAACTTGCAAAACGAAATAATCTTTGGAGCTAAAATCGTATGACCTTATCCCGAGGCAAAAATGTGTCTGGTCTGTCTTTTTGTGATGGATTAAACTTAAAGGCTTATTTTGTCTCTCTTTAACGGATGGTTTTCCTAGATATTTATCCTCAATTATACTTTTAAAGCATTCTTCCACTTCTTCTATTGTTTCTTCTTCATCGATATCGCCGGCTACTAAAATAATGGTGTTAGAAGCCACATACTGTGATTTGAGATAATCTAATAATTTCTCCCGAGTTATTGCTTTAATGTTCTCTTTAGCGCCTATAACCAGCCATCCTGCTGGTTGATTACCGTAAAGGAGTACCTCGAAAAGGTCTTTTATATAAGAGATGGGAGTATCTAAATACATATTTAATTCTTCAATAATTACCCCTTTCTCTCGCTCGATTTCCTTAGCATCCAATTTTGAATGTAAAAATATATCGGAAACTACATCCATAACTAATTTTCTGTGTTTTGAGCTGACTTTAGCATAATAGCCAGTAAATTCTTTAGAGGTAAAAGCATTATATTCTCCTCCTACTCTATCAATTGTTTCCGCAATATCTAAGGCAGTAGGTCTTCTCTTTGTTCCTTTAAAAAACATATGCTCTAAAAAATGGGAAACTCCGTTTATCTCTTTGATTTCATATTTTGAACCCGTACCAACCAGCGCTAAAACGGTTACCGTTTTCGTTCCCTTCATTGGGGAAGTTATGATCCTTAATCCATTTTTTAAGGTAGTTTTTCTAAACATATAAGCAACCTCCAGGTTTTAAATAAAGTGAGCAGAGTTTAAGTGAGAAATCAATTTTCCTTCACTGTTTATAATTATAATAAACTAAATAATGTGTCTTGTCAACGGAATATTTATACCCCTTGATCTTACAGGAAAGTATTAGTTAAGAGATTTATACAGGTATCGAGGGACTTTCCCCGAAGGAGCCTTATAGAAGCTACCTTAACGAATCTCCGAGTTGAGGAAAAGGAGAAAGACTTGCTGTTTGAGGAGCTCTGCGACCTGCTCTGCTTGTTTTTGAATTTGGGGGGAGCAGCGTAGAAGAGAGGGGGATATTTCCCCCTTCAAAATCCTTCAAGCTTTCCCCGTAGCTAAGGAGATGAGCAGAGTAATTCAAAGCGGATATACTCTGGCGGTGAGGGAAAAGTCCCGAGATATTCTTTCAATTGACATAAATAAAAATAAATATATATTTAATCAAGGAAAGAGGGAATTAATGAATAATAAATTAGAAGGGATAAAAAATAGATACCAAGAGCTGAAAAAGCTATTATCAGAGCCCAGGATTCTTGCAGATACCCATCTGGTAGAAAAATATAGCAAAGAATACAGAGAAATTGAAAAAGTAGTTTTTCTCTGGAGAAAATATAGAGAAATCGCTGAAGAAATAAAAAAAATGGATGGGATTCTTAAAGATGCAAAAGAGGAAGATGAGGTTAAAGAATTAGCTAAAGAAGAAAAAAACAGGTTAGATGAACAGCTAAAAAGAATAAAAAAAGATTTAGAGGAATCTTTAACTGAAGAAGAGAGGTATTCTAAAAGGAATGTAATTATGGAGATCAGGGCAGGAACAGGGGGAGAAGAAGCATCCTTGTTTGCTGCGGACCTTTATAAAATGTATCTTCGCTTTGGAGAAAAAAAGGACTGGAGAATAGAAAACATTACTCTTCATCCTACTAGCAGAGGAGGTTTTCGAGAAGTTATCTTTGCTGTAGAGGGAAAAGAGGTATTTAAAAATCTTCGCTATGAAAGCGGAGTGCATCGAGTGCAGAGGGTTCCGGTAACCGAATCCAGCGGACGAATACATACTTCTACAGTTACCGTAGCTGTCCTTCCTGAGCCAGAAGAGATAGAAATAGAGGTAAACCCTGAGGATTTACGGATAGATACCTTCCACTCTCAAGGAGCAGGGGGTCAGCATGTGAATGTTACCGATTCTGCAGTAAGAGTTACTCATCAGCCTACGGGGATTGTAGTCCAATGCCAGGATGAGCGGTCTCAGCACCAGAATAGGGCTAAAGCTATACGAGTTTTGCGAGCTAAACTTCTCCAGAATAAAGGGTGCGAACAGCAAAAAGAAATCTCTGAACAAAGAAAAAATCAGATTGGAAAAGGAGAAAGGGCAGAGAGGATTAGAACGTATAACTTCCCTCAAAGTAGGGTAACCGATCATCGTATTCATTTGACTTTACATAATATAGAGAGTATCTTGAATGGGGATATGGATGATTTAATCCAATTTCTTCAAAGGAGGCTAAAAGAGAAAAAATTGTAAGTGCTAAAGAAAAGTTTAATCTCTGTTTTGGGAAGCTGAGGAAAGAGATTCTACCTCTTTGGGTATATGGGTTGACAAAAGAGGCTCTAACATATGGGGTAGCTTCATTAAAAAAGAGGGAATTTTTTTTATTATTTATCACTTCTACTCAAGATGAGGCTGAAGATATTCAACAAGATTTAAATGCTTTCTTACCCGAAGATAAGAATATTTATCTCTTTCCCCAAAAGGAAAAAGATAAAGAAGGAAAACGTCTTGTTCTTCTGCATCAATTAAACAGCAAGAAAGATAATATTCTGATAGTAACCCCTGTCGATGCTCTCCGTCAAAGAGTACCCTCTTCTTCTGCCCTGAGTAAGAGTCTCTTTCTCCTCTCCAATCATCAAATAATTTCTCGAGATACCTTGCTCCATCACTTAGTAAAAAGGGGATACACTTTTTCTCCCCTGGTTGAAGAGGAAGGAGACTACTCTTACAGAGGAGGAATTGTAGATTTTTATCCCCCTTTTTATCCCCGTCCTGTAAGAATTGAGCTCTTCGGGGAAAGGGTAGAATCTATTCGTGAGTTTGACTCCTCGACTCAATCTTCCATTAAAAAAAGAAAAGAGGTTGTTTTACCTCCTCGAAATGAAGAATCCTTAGTTAATGAAAGGGGGGAATTCTCTTCTTTATCTCAAATTCTCCCTTCATCTACGGTTATTATCTTTAATGAACCGGTGGATATCGAGAATCGGATAAAAAACTGGAAAGATATAGAGATTGAAGGATTTAAAGATCTTTTAAAAAGACCCCGTCTCTATCTTTCTACGCTTTTTCAAAAAACCTCATGGATGAGACCGCGCCACACTCTTTCTTTATCCTGTTCTTCCTTGCCTTCTTATCAAGGACATTTTGAACTATTAGCTCAGGATATTAAAAAATGGAGAAGTGCAGGGTATAAAATTATTCTATTAGTCCCCAATCAAGGACAGGGAGAAAGACTGAAAGAATTATTTGAGGAAGAAGGGATAAAAATACCTTTATCAGGAAACTTCTCTATATTTAAGGATTTTCCCTCTCCTGCTATTACCCTGGGAGATATAAGAGAAGGATTTATTATTGAAGAAATAAAACAGATTTTTATTACCGATGAAGACATTTTTAAGCGATATAAAGAGAGAAGGGAAAGATGGACCTATCCAGAAGAGAAAAAGGTAAAAAAATGGACAGAACTTCAAAAGGGTGATTATGTAGTGCACATCGATTATGGAATAGGGAAATTTAACGGAATCAAGACACTAAAGGTAGAAGGGAAAAATTGTGATTATTTCCAGGTCAATTATAAAGGGTTTGACCGCCTTTATGTTCCTGTAGATCAATTAGATCGCCTCCATAAATATATGGGAGACTCTGACTCTCCTCCTCCTATCTATAGTTTAGAGGGAGGGCGGTGGCGTCAAACTACAGCTCGGGTAAGAAAAGCCGCCAGGGAAACCGCTTCTTTTCTTCTTAGACTTTACTCTATCCGAAAAGTGGTTTCTGGACATTCCTTTTCTCCCGATACAAGCTGGCAACTAAAACTTGAACTCTCTTTTCCCTACAGTGAGACCCTGGATCAACTAAAAGCTATTCAGGAAGTAAAATGTGATATGGAAGATTCTCATCCTATGGACAGATTGCTCTGTGGAGATGCTGGATATGGAAAAACAGAGGTAGCTCTGCGGGCATCTTTTAAGGCAGTAATGGATAACAAACAGACGGCTGTTCTTGTCCCTACCACTATTCTTGCAGAACAGCATTATCGGACCTTTACTGAAAGAATGGCCGCCTATCCTATAAACATAGAGATGCTTTCCCGTTTTCAGAGTCCTTTAAAGCAGAAGGAGATTACTGAGAATCTAAAGAAGGGAAAAGTAGATATTGTGATTGGAACACATAGATTAATTCAAAAAGATATAAGTTTCAAGGAATTAGGACTGGTAATCATCGATGAAGAACAGAGATTTGGTGTTACCCATAAAGAAAAACTAAAGGAATTCAGAAAATCGGTAGATGTATTGACTCTTAGTGCTACTCCCATTCCCCGCTCCCTTTATATGTCCTTAATGGGCATAAGACCGGTAAGTATGATATTTACTCCACCCAAGGAGAGGAAAAATGTAAAAACTTTGGTTAGAGAATACGATGAGGAATTGATAAGGGAGGCTATATGTAAAGAATTAGACCGTAAAGGTCAAATCTTCTATCTTTATAATAGAATAAATAAGATTTACAAAATTGCCGAAAAAGTAAAAAGACTGGTTCCTCAAGCTTCTATTGCCATCTCTCACGGGAGGATGCCCACAAAAGAGTTGGAAAAAGTCACCAAGGATTTTTTAGAGAAAAATTATGATATATTAGTTTGCACTACCATTATTGAATCAGGCATCGATCTGCCCAATGTTAATACTCTTATTGTAGAGAACCCAGAACAATTTGGTTTAGCTGATCTTTATCAACTAAGAGGAAGAGTGGGTAGAGGCAAACTAAAAGGATACGCCTATTTTCTATTCAATCCGGCGAAAGTGCTTACTGAAGAAGCTAAGAAAAGATTAAAGGTTGTCAGTGAGTTTAAGGAAGCAGGTTCTGGATTTCGTATAGCTATGCAGGATCTCGAAATGAGAGGAGCAGGAAATCTTCTCGGCAAAGAACAGCATGGTCATATAGCAGCTGTAGGGTTTACTCTTTATTCACAGCTTTTATCTGAAGAGATTAAAAAGTTAAAAGGAGAGAAGGTGTCCCTTCCCTTCCCTGTAAGTTTGAATTTAAGAATAGAAGGTAGAATTCCTCCTTCTTATGTTCCTTATGAAGAACAGAGATTCGAGCTTTACCGAACAATAGGAGAAATAGAAAAGGAAGAAGAAATTTTAAAATTTAAGGAGAGAATGCGCGACTCCTACGGACCTTTGCCCGAGGAGGTTAATAATTTAGTGGAACTCTTAAAGATAAAAATTATAGTAAAAAGTTTAGGTATTACCTGTTTAAGGAGTGATGGTTCCAGAATCTGGGCTAATTTTTCTCCGCTTAATCCTCTCTCCCAGGATAAACGGGAGAGGATAAAAAAAAGCCTCTGGCCCGAAGTGCGGCCCTTACCTTCTGATGAGAGAAACCTGATTATTCTCAAGCAAGGAGAAGGAAGAGAATTATTAGTCTCTTTAAGGAGGGTTTTACAAAAATTAAAAAATTTAGTATTATAAAGAAGTGAAATCCTAAATTCAAAATTCTAAACAATATCGAATGACCAAAATTCAAAACGATTTAGAAGAACAGACATTAATTAAAAAAAGAGCATAACTATTTAGCCGCGGATTCACCCCGTGAAATACTCTATTTCATGGGGTAAACACAGATAGGTTTAATATAAATGAATAAAAGAAAAAAAATCAGCGTAAATCTGTGGCTGATAGGATTTAGTGCTTGGGATTTTGGATTTAATAGTTTAACTATGAAAATAAAACAGAAGTTAGCAACAATAGGAATAATTAGCTGTTTTTTAGTAGGCACAACTGCGAGCCTGGGTAATTCTGAGGAGCTTATAGATGAGGTTATAGCCTCAGTTAATGGAAAAATCATCACGGAAAAAGAGCTGGAAAATGAGATATTCCTTAGAGAAAGTGGAAGGGAGATAAAAAATAAAAAAAATTTAAGAAAGATAATTTTGGAGCAGATGATAGAGGAAAATCTACTTTTGCAGGAAGCAGAAAAAGAGGGATTAACCGTAACTTCGGAGATGAGAGAAGAAATTTTCTCTGATTTTAAAAGTCAATTCTTAAAAGAGGAGTTTGAAGAAATAAAAAAAC
>JAYEHT010000242.1:0-1811 GCA_034659655.1 Candidatus Aerophobota bacterium
AAGAAGCAAAGATTTTAGAAGTAATTCAATATTATCTTTTGCAGATTCCGTCTTTGTTTAGTCTACTTAGTTCTTTGGCGGCGATTGTCTCTGTTTTATTCGTGATTACTTATTTAGAGAAAACCTTTCAGATCCAGGCATTGCAAGTTAGTGGTATTTCTATGAGAAGGTCTTTTTTAGCTATTTTAACTATTGGAGCAGTTTTCAGTTTTTCTATTCTTTTGTTGGATCAAACTTTAATTTTTGAAGCAAATAAAGTGGTTCAAAGGCTTAAACAAGAAAATTTTACAGGGAGAGTGCAAAAAGGAGTGCAGAGAAACATATTTATTCATGTTCCCCCTTCTTATCTACTTTATATAAGATTGTTCGACCTTGAAAAAGCGAGAATGGAGAATGTGCTTATATATAAAGATTCTTCCCCTTCTTCTTTAATTATTGCTAAAGAGGGAAAGTGGAACGGAGAGAGATGGATTTTTTATGAAGGAAGAGATTATGTGATAAATGGCGAGGTGGAGGGAACTTATTTTGATGAAAAGATTCTCCCTTTCTCTAATGAGCCCTCTTACTTCAGTAAAAAGTATTTTCCTCCGGATAAGATGAATATAGCGGAATTAAGAAGTTATATTAATGAATACCGCAAAAGTGGCTTTAGGACTTTAAACTTAGAAACAGAGATGAATTTTAAGCTTTCCTACCCTTTTGCTACCTTTATACTTCTATTTCTTGGTATTCCTGTAGGGTTAATTTTAAAGAGAGGTGGAAGAGGAGCGAGCTTTGGCTTGGGTCTGATTATAAGTTTTGCTTACTATGAGACTATGGTTCTCTTTAAAATCTTAGGGAGAGAAGGAATTGTTCTCCCCTTCCTTGCTGCCTGGATACCTAATCTCATCTTTTTTGTCACGGGAGTGTATCTGTTTATCCATCTGGATAGAGGAAAAATTTAGAAAATTCTTCTCTTACTTTTTCTTCAAGGTAAAATCGCGAATATAACGGTTAATCTCATCAAGTAGAGGAGGGCGAATTCTAAAAATCTCTATATCCGAGGGAAACTTTATCTTGCTTTCCTCCTGGGTGAAAAGTATACCTATTTCGTTCTCTTTCAGTGTCTCATCTATTTTTTGAGCAATGTATTTCTCTCTTTTTTGCAAAGCCTGAATATAAAATTCAGAAATTTTACTTAAAACCTCTCTATTTTGAGGGTTTACAGCCAAACATCTCCCCCAATCCGTAGTCTCTTCAAGTGAATTTTTATCTTCTGTTGCTTGCAGATTTTTATTCCCATTTAGGGAATTTTTGATCACCTCATACTCTTTCTTATTCAATTTTTTAATGAGCTCCATACCCTTTTCTTCGCCAACTCCTATTAACTCATGGTATACTTTATTGAATTTTCCAACTTTACTCTGCAGGCTATTTATTCTTGTTTCTACTTCATCCCAATACTTCTCGAGTTTTTTAAGATATTCCTTATCGGTTTTTTCTCCGGGATAAAGAAGGAAAACAAGACATAATTTTCTTCCTGGTTTCTTAAAATGTTCCACTGGGAGTTTTCCTATCTCCCCTAATCTCTTTTTTTCCATATGCCTCCCCTCTGCTCTTTTCTTGCTTTTTAATCCTTTAATCCTCTAATCCTGCTTTTTCTGCTTTCCCTCTAATCCTCTAATCCTGCTTTTTCTGGAGTTCCAGATACGATTTTCTAATAAGATTTTCCTTTTTTATATTTATCTTTTTTAAAAGTTTAAATATCCTCTTTTTGTCCTCCCATCTTTCCCCTTCTATTTCTAAAAATTCTCCTAAATTCCTAACTTTGT
>JAYEHT010000243.1:0-1810 GCA_034659655.1 Candidatus Aerophobota bacterium
CTTGAAAGGCTCTCCTTTTTGCTTAATGAGAAAGTGAGAGAAAATCTTCTGGTAGATGTAAAGGAGATGGAATTGGATAAGGCAAGAGAGAGAGGAGCTATAGCCCTTTTTGAGGAAAGATACAAGAGAAAGGTGCGTGTAGTAAATATCGGAGATTTTAGCCTGGAGGTCTGTGGAGGAACTCACCTTTCCCAAACAGGACAGATAGGTTTAATAAAGATAGTAAATGAGTTATCTATAGCTTCAGGAATAAGGAGGATAGAGGCTCTTACAGGTGAGAGAGCTTTGAGATGGATGGAGAAAAGAGAAAACCTCTTAGAGAGAATCTCCTCTAAATTAAATATTTCTGAAGATAAAATATTGCCTTCTATAGAAGGAGTAGAGAAAGAGTTACAAGAAAAGGAAGAAGAATTAAAAAAATGGCAAAAAAGGTTTATAGATTCTCGTGTAGAAGAATTAATAAAGAAAGCTCCTCAAGTTGGTAAAATAAAAGTGATAGGAGAAAAATGGGAGGATGTCTCTTTAGAAGTACTTAGAGAAGGAGCAGAAAAGATAAAAAATAGATTAGAAGAAGGAATAGTAGTCTTAGCCTCTGTTGGTGAAGACAAAGCCTTTTTAGTAGCTTCTTCCACCCAGAAAAACCTTCCTGCAAACCAGATAATAAAAGAGGTAACCTCTCTTGCCGGTGGAGATGGGGGAGGAAGATGGGATTTCGCTCAAGGAGGAACTTCCCATCCCTCAAAAGTGAGTTCGTCTCTGGAGAAACTACCTTTTATTGTAAAGAAACTTTTACATTAAAGATTACAAAGGGATTAGATATAAATGTGGAGAAATTGTAATGTTTCAGACCTTATGGGACTAAAAAAGAAATTAATTTGTTATGACTTTGACTTGAGATCTCCTCAAAAATAAGTATAATAAAAAAAGGAGGTTTCAAATGAGTGTAAAGACAAGGTTGTCTCCAAAATAAAAGTAGGGTTAGAGAAAGGAGTAGGAATAAAGGGGTTAGACTCAATAAACTAATGAAGGGAACTAACATCAGGGGAATTAAATTATGAGAAATTTTATAGTTAGTGAAAAAAAGATGCAAGAGAAGGTACGCAAGTTTTCCATTATGCTTGGTGAGAAGTACGGAGTAAAGAAGGTATATCTGTTTGGTTCCTTAGCTGAGGGTCTGTTTTTAAAAGGCTCCGACATCGACTTAGCAGTTGAGGGAATGGATTTGGAAAGTTACTTGAAGGCATTAGCTGAGTATAGAGTTGTAGATGGTGTACATTTAGATATTCTTCATCTAGGTTTCTGCAAGCCAGGGATAAAAAAACAAATTTTAAAGAATAGTAATGTGAAAATCTTATATGAGAAAGAATAATACTCGTATTATTAAATATCTTATAGAAAGTATGCAGCAAGAAATATCTTCTATGGATGAAATTTGCTCCCAGATAGGTCTTCTTATTAATAAAGGCGAGCAGGCAGATGAAGAAAGCAAAATATTCTATAAGCGTGCCGCAGGTTCAATTCTTCATGATTTTTACACCGGCGTAGAGAAGATTTTTCGTGAGATTGCTATTAAAATAGACGAAAGTTTGCCTAAGGGAGAGAACTGGCATATCGAACTTCTTAAAAGCATGGCTACGGCCAATGAGAAAAGAGATGCGGTTATTTCTCAGGAGTTGATGGAAAAACTGAAACAGTATCTGGGATTTAGACACCTATTTCGCAATATCTATGGTATGGAACTTGAATGGGATAAATTAAAGACTCTCCTCACCAAGATCCGTGAGAATATTTGGAAAAGGTTTAAAGTAGA
>JAYEHT010000244.1:0-1804 GCA_034659655.1 Candidatus Aerophobota bacterium
CTGCTCGTTTATGTGCTTATGGCAGTGATTTGACCAAAAGTAGGATTATACCATAATAATTATGACAAGATAAAGAAGAAAGTCAACGCATTAAGTCATCTTTAATAGTGACATATGTCCCCATAGTAAATGATTTGATGCGTCGAGTCTCAACATTTGAGATTATTTTGTCTTATCTTTTTTTATGAGTAAACCGACGCCAAAAGTATATAAGCTAAAGGACGAACTTGAGAAGATTAGAAGGATTAATTATTGTATTACATAAGAAAATAGATATACTGGTATAGAGAAGACAGGGGGATGAGGAGGTAAAAGATATGAAGATAAAATATTCCCCAGAAGCTGATGTATTAGTTATAGAGCTAAAAGAAGGGGTCCTTAATGATTCTATTGATTTAAGAGAAGGAATTATCCTTCATCTGGATAAGGAGAGAAAACCATTGGAGATCGAAATTCTCGATGCTTCAAAAGTTACTTCTCTTGAAGAGATTAGCATGTTCAACCCGATAAGAAAACCGGTAAAGGAAACAAAGCTGTAAGCGGAGAAAATGGAATCAGAATACTTTTTAACTTATTAGTAGGATTTACTTTAGAAGTTGACGCTCTCCGCAGCTAAAGTCGGAAGATTCTTAGTTCATCGCAGTTTCTAGTGGCTCTCCAAGACCTCAAGATGGGAATAAGGAGTTCTCAGGATACCTTGCCCATTGCAGAGGAGGAAAATTTTGCCTTTTCTGTAGTCTCCCACAGGGATGAGGAGAGCCTTTATCATTGCGTTGTTAAGTTTGATGAAAAAATTCTTAGAGAAGAGGAGTTTACTTTGATACCCGGGGAGGAGAAGAAGATAAGTATTTCCTTTAAACCTCTTACATCAAGTATCGCCTTTGTAGATGATGAAACTGAGGTAGAAAAGACTGAGTTTACCCTTAGTAAGATTGGAGGATTTATTTTTTCTAAGGAAGATAAAGGCTTTCTTCCAAAGAATTGGCTTAATGGTATTTCAGATCCGAGGTTGACGGATTGGCTTGTTATGCTATGTTTATGGAAGAATGAATATGTATTTAAGAAGGAGGATTTTATGGTTAATTTTTTTGAGAGGATAAGTGTTAGTTCAAAGATTTATCATGGCAGGCCCTGTATTAAAGGAACAAGAATTATGATTTCAGTGATTCTTGATAGCCTGGCTGAAGGTCTTGATGAGCAGGAAATTCTGAAAGAGTATCCATCATTACACTTAGAAGATATTAGGGCAGCAATTGCATATGCAGCTGAGTTAAGTCGGGAAGAAGAATTAATTCCATTGCGCTCTGTAAAATGAAAATTAAGATTGATGAGAATTTGCCGAACTCTTTAGCACTGCTGCTTCAAGAACAGGGGCATGATGTTGAAACGGTGAAAACAGAAGGGCTTTCTGGGAGTTCTGATCAAGATTTATGGAATCATGTGCAAGTTGAATCGAGGTTTTTTATAACACTTAATTTGGATTTTTCTGATATTAGACAATTTCCCAGCGGAACTCATTGTTGATCCTGTAAAAATAAGGATTAGATGATTGGAACCGGAATGTAGTGAAGACAAGGCGTTTCATTAAATCGCTGGATATATTCATTTCTTATTTCTTAACGCTCGCATTTTTCGCCTGTTCAGGAGTGATTTCATTAACGGTTGAAAGACCTTTAACTCCAGAGGTTCCCTCGATAGCCTTAATTGCAATATTTTGCACCTGGGAGGTAGCATTATTCAATTGTTTGGTTAGGGCTTCAATTTGACTTGCTTGTTTTGCTATAGTGGCTTCAAGGGTTTTAAT
>JAYEHT010000245.1:0-9205 GCA_034659655.1 Candidatus Aerophobota bacterium
AGAACTTAAGGATTGGAGAATAAAGTGTTTAAATACAAAGGGGATAGAAGACAAGGCCAAAAAAGCAAGAAATATTATCTCTGATTTTATTTATAGATACAATCCTCAAGTTTTGGCTGTGAAGAGGCTTAATTTAAAAAGGAGCTCCAAGAATTTAAACAGTTTAGCAAGGAAGATAAGAGAATTTGCAAAAAGGAAAGGTTTAACACTTTATCAATTGAAACTTTCCGAGATAAAAAAGCCTATCGCTGAAGGTAGAAGAATAAATAAAAAGAATCTTACCGAGTTGATGGTCTCCCGGTACCCAGAACTTCTTTTTGATTTTAAGAGGGAGAAGAAAAATAGAAATACTTATTATGAGAGGATGTTTGAGGCGGTGGCTTTGGGATTAGCTTGTTTTTATAAAGTTGATGGGAAACATGGCAAAAAATAAATTAAAAATCTTAGCCATTGACCCGGGAACAAGGGAAATGGGGTATGCTTTCCTGGATAAAGGGAAACTTTTATATTATGGGGTTAAGGTTATTGGAAAGAAAAAATCTCCCCACGGAACCCTAAAGGAAGGGAGAAAAATAGTTTTAAGACTAATCAATGACCTAAAGCCCAATCTCCTGGCAGTTGAGAAGACCTTTGTTGCAAGCAACAGAAATGCAGCCCTTCTTAACGTGTTGTTTGATGAGATTAAAGCAATTGGCAAAAGAAAAAAGCTCCGGGTTTTAAGCTTTGCCCCATCAACTGTTAAAAAACATATTGCAAAGGACGGGTGGGCAAGGAAGGAAGAAGTAGCCCGGGCCATTGCCACAAAATATCCAGAGCTTAAGGTCTATCTTACCCAGGATAGAGGATGGAAGGAAAGGTATCATCAGAATATGTTTGATGCAGTGGCATTGGCTGAGATGGCACTGGAGCAAAGTTGAATAGTCTCTCTTCTAACAACGCGGTTTGTGCTTTCTAAAGCGAACTGTAGGGTCAAATTTTGTCTAACGTTTCGCGGATAAAAGAAGTTGCCGAAGGGCAATTTGGGGAAAACTTTGATTTCCCTTTTATCCGCTGTTAGGCGAAGTCGCTTATGTTCATCGTTTATCTCTTGTGTAACAGAACCTACCCTCCAAAGAGGAGTGGAAGCATAACCCAAGCAAATAAGTTGTTCAATGCATGCATTATTATCCCTGGATATATGCTTTTCCTCCATACAAATAAGATCGTTGGAAATACGCTCCAGAACAGAATAAGAATAAATGCACCGATTCCAAATGGAAAGAAATGATATAAGGCGAATAGAACTATTGAAAATACACAAGCAAGCCACAGTCTTGTTTTTCCGTTCAGAATGGTTATTAGATATCCTCTAAAGAAGGTTTCCTCACATATCGGGGCAGTTATCACGGCAAAAAAGAAAATGATAAAGACTTCAAATGGACTAGCAAAGTGGTATTCCATTTCCCACCCGATGCCGATTTTACTTAACCCTATTGAGAGTCCCCACCATACATAAATGGCAATGGCAAAGAACATAACTGCCCATCCTATATCTCTTGCCTTAAAATTGTCCCAGCCTATATCCTTAAATCTGTATCCGTATTTTCGTAACATAAACCAAAGAGTTACTAAGGTTAGCCAACAAGCTAAAGCATAAATTATGTTAGATTCCCACCAATAAGGTGGCTTTATGGCCGCATATAGGATACGGGTAAGAACTATGGGCAAGAAAACGATAGGAATCCAGAAAATAGACTTGTCTTGTTTCGTTATTTTTTCATCCTTCATTTTACTTTCCTACTTCAAATAGCGATTTTACCTAACGTTTTGCGGATAAAAGAAGTTGCCGGGCAATTCTGGGTGAGCGTAAGCAAGTCATATACTTGCTGTTATACGCCAGGTGCCGAAGCCTTTTTTAATCTTCTTACATACACAAACAAACAAATTATGAAGAAAACAATAACGAGGTTTCCATATATAGCTTCGAAAGGAAAGTATGTCTCGTGCTTCAGCATATCATAAACAGCGCCGACAGGAATCGTAAAGGGCCAGATAATGAAGATGTTTTTCGTAATCCTGAAAATTGCCGAGAACACTATCCCAACAATGAACAATGTTATTAGAGTTTCTACATCGATCCAACCCGGATAACCAATGTGGTAGAGGGAATAAAACACAGCACTAAGAAAGATTGAAGGCATGATGCCGAAGGATTCCTCAAATCTTAACTGCATCCAGCCTCTAAAAAATAAAGCTTCAAAGAAGCCTGCGACAATAGCAACCACAACTAGAGGAGCGAGAACATCAACCGCTGGTAGCATTATATTCATCTTGACTATGGTGCCGTAATATTCAAATGCAGCGATGAGGAAACAGAGAACCAAACTCAGCAGGAGATACTTTCTCATGATACCTATTTCTGAGAGGCTTTTACTCTTCCTAACTGTCCAATAAATAGGCAAAGCTATACCTAGGAGAAAGACGGATATTATGCTAGTAACTAAAAATTGCAAAGCCCAATTTTCTATCAGGTGATAGCCCACATAATTGGCTATTACAATGCCAACCCATGCAGCAATTGGAAACAGATTTCCTTTTGATGGCTCATATTTCACTCTAAGTAGCTTAGCTAGTGGAGACATATTTCCTTTCATTTACAACCTCTTTTTGTTTTTATAGCTTTCACGCTTTTTGATCCTTTCAAAAATATTCCACATAGGAACTCTTTCCATATATTCTCTGTAGCTATCCCCGAATTGCTCAATGTTGAATGTATCTTCCTTTTTGGAATATATCCGGAGGCAAAAGATAGCTAATATTCCCAACATAATACTTAGAAGCGATTGGAAGGTTAACATTAGCCCGATTGCGCCGATGGCCATCCCTAAACTCATGGGATGGCGAACAATTTGATATATGCCGGTATCAACTAGCTCGGTAGTAGTTGTAAGATCTCTCGATTTTGGCTTACCCTTCTGCTTTAGCGCGACAGCCGGGGATATAACAAGAAAAGCTGCAGGTAGGTAAAGGATAAAGCCGATGATTCTTAGCGGGAAAACATCATACTGTGTTCCTACGTTGCCTAGACCAAGCACTAGTGATGTTAAGAAAAAGCTTATTCCACAGTGTCCGTAGATTTCGGAAACAATACGTTTCCCCCTTCTTTCAGGGATCAATATGCCAAGGAAGAAGACCCAAATGATAGCGCAGATTATGTATACCCACATTTTATTCTATCTCCCTTTTGTTAATCCCTTCCAAAGGTTCCACATAGGGACTCTTCTCATATATTCTTTATATTTGTCTCCGAATTTCCCTATATTGTACTCAGCCTCTTTCCGGGCTGACATCCAGCAGAAAAATATGGCAGATATACCCAAGACTATTGAAAGCATTGACTGAAAAACTAAAATTAGGGCAATAGACCAGATCGCCATTCCCAGGCTTATGGGCTGACGGATAACACCATATATCCCCGTATCTACAAAAGCCGTAGTGTAAGACGGATCATAAGTTGCTGGTTTGCCCTTACGTTTCAATTGTATAAGTGAGCCAAACACTAAAATAGCCGAGGGGATATAAAGAATCCATCCAATCAGCGCTAACCAACCGATCTCAAAGTGCATCCATGCCCCACGGATGCCAATAGTTAACTCAAGCGCTAACAAGGTGAAAAAGATACCCAAGCCGGCGTGGATATAAATTTCAGCAGTAAAACGTTCCTTGGCTGCTTGTCTTATCCATATTCCATTAACAATCCATATAATGGCGCAAATGCCAATACAAAGAGATATAGCTAACATTTTTTCCTCTTTTTACCCACTTGAGCAAGCAATTTCACTTAACACGAAATGGTGAAGAGCAAGTCCGCCATGATCTTACTTCCCTAACACTTCTTTTAATTTTTCAAACACTTCTTTGTTATCTGATGCTCTCATTCCCCACTTGCGATGGAAACGAACAAAAAGATATATTACCCTTATTCTTTGATCTGATTTGTATTTCACCCTCAGAGGTTTATTCCAGGGATATGCTCTGTCTCCTGCCCTGCTCATGGGAAACCCGCTAAATACCTTATCCCATCCTAAATATATATCTGTAATGTCTTTAAAGGGAATCTCCAAATCAAAATCTTTTCCTTCCTTCACATCTTTTCCTTCAAAAATTATTCTTTCTTTTCTTAACTCAAAAACACCTTCATATCTGTGCAAGGGCTTGAACCCCGATGTATGTGCTCTCATCTAGTCCCAGAAGCCTCTACTTTTTACATATGCCATTAATGTATTTTCCCATTTCATTTTTTAGTCTCTTTCATTTTTTTCAATTTTCTGATCAAATAATAACCAGCAATGAGAGCTATCCCGATAAATAGAAGAACAAAACCAGGAAGGGTAAACCATCTGGTAAGCCCTATCCAAAAATGTACTAGGAGAAAAGCTACTCCAGTTCCTATTAGTACCAATCCAGCCATTAACATATTCTCTGACTTGTGCGGATACAACTCTTCCGGTTTTACCCCTTTTTCAATCATAGCCATTCTCTGTCTATGTTTCACATAGGTATCATACGCGCCCAAAAGTATCCCAGCCAAGGGAATAAATATCCATATCCAATTTCCAACCATTTATTTTTTCCTCCAGTCTTATGCTCTTTATTCAAGAACTCCCGGATGATGCTTCCTGGGAGATCCTTCTCAAAAACTGGGCTGGTGATAAGATTTTTATACTCTTGTACTCCTTTAAAGGTAAAAGATGGCGTTTGTCTCCAGAGACAATGTACCCGGCTCTCCCTTCAACTGCGCATTCTAAAATTCTGTTATCAGCCTCTTTTTCTTTTATAACATCCACTTTCCTAGTTGGGGAAACCCATTTAGAGACTTCCCTTATATTAGAAGCGGTTATCTCAGCCATCCCTTGGCTAAAGCCGAATTTTCTCTGAAGAACTCCTTTAAGCTCTCCTGTTATTTCCTTAGAGATTATTAGCTCAATTTTACCCTCTTCTACTAAATCCATTATCTTTTCAGGTTTTCCACCAAATAAAGTAGCAGAAACTAAAACGTTAGTATCGAGCACTACTCTTATCATAGGTTATTTTTCTTGTTTTTCAGACCGGTACTCATCAATCAATCTTTCCACATCCTCTTTTTTTATCCCAAGCTCTGCCGCTTTCTTGGCCCCGTATTCTCTTATTTTCTCCCATCTTTTCCTTCTTAGATACTCTCTTACCGCCTCCCGGAAAAGCTCACTCTTGGTCATTCCTTCTTCTTTAGCCAGCTTTTCAATTTGCTCAGCCATCTCCGGCGACAAAGAGAGAGTTTGAATTTTAGTTGTTCTCACCATAAACCTCCTTATATTACTTAGTATTACTTTTAAGTTTAGTTTATTCCCCAAAGGTTGTCAAGAGCTTGTAAAATTTACTCCCGGATGTATCTAAACTTATAAAAGAGTTCCCTATCTCTCGTGAAAGCAGTTGTCCTTTTCTTATTTTATGATATAATAAGATAAAAATAAAGACTTTATAGTATTTTAAAAAACTATGGATGATGAAATCCTCACTACAGAAACTCTGGCCAGATACCTGCATATGAACTCTCAGGTAGTAGCGAGAATGGCAAGAGAGGGTAAAATCCCAGGATACAAGCTCGGCAAAAAATGGCTGTTTAAAAAATCAATAATTGATGAATGGCTGGAGAAAAAGATAAGGGAGAAATGAAGTGAAAATTAGCTACACAAAGATCAAGACCTACCTTGAGTGTTCATATAAATACAAGCTTCGCTATATAGAGAGGATCCCCCAGAGACCAAAGTCCTATTTTAAATTTTCCTCTCTTATCCATAAGGCGCTGCACGAGTATCATTTTTATCACAAAAAAGGAAATTTAAATGATCTTTTGCTTTGCTATGAGAGAGTCTGGAGAGGAAAAAGGAGCGCATCTTATGAGGAGGGAAGAAAAATACTTACAGATTATTATTATAAAATGAGAAATCGGATTCCTTATTCCCTGGAGGAGAGGTTCACTGTGAGAGAAGGAGAAAATACTCTGGTGGGGAAAATTGATAGAATAGATAAGGTAGGAAATAGATTTCAGATTATAGATTATAAGCTCAACAAAACTATCCCCACAGCAAAGGAAGTAAAGGATAGCCTTCAGCTTAATTTTTACACTCTCATCTTTTTTTATCTTACCGGAATTATTCCTTCAAAGGTTGGATTTTACCTCTTAAGATACGGAAAGCTGCTTTTTACCAAGAGGAATAAAAAAGATATAGAAAAAACAAAAGATTTGACTGATTATATAACTGGTAAAATTATAAGAGAAGAATTTCAACCTAAAGAAAGTAGAGCCTGTCGGTGGTGTAATTACAAGGAATACTGTCTTTCTGAAAAAGGTAAGCCTATCCAAAAGCTTGAAAGAAAAAGGCTAACCCAGCTCGTTTTCCCCTTATAATCAGTATTTCAAAATCCAATTTTTTATTTTATTACCTTCTCTCTTAATTTCTTTCCTGGTCTAAACTTGGGAACCTTTTTAGCCGATATCTGGAGTTCTTCTCCTGTTTGAGGATTTCTTCCTTTTCTTGCCTTTCTTTGAAATACTTGAAAAGTCCCAAAACCAACTAAGGTGATCTTCTCCTCTTTTGAAAGTGTGTTGGTGATAATTTCAACTATAGCATCTATTATATTCCCAGTTTCTTTTTTGGTAGTGCCCACCTTATTTGCTACCTCTTCTATCAACCCTGCCTTGTTCATCTTCTTCTCCTTTTTATTTTTGCTCAAATTAGCTAAAAAGAGGTAAAAAGTCAAATTTTAGTTTTTTTAGAAAAAAATGCTTCATTAAAGGCTTATATAGAAATTTTTAGGGCTTAAGTCAATGAATTAACCTCCGAATTTTTACCTTTCTTAAGATGAGCTAATTTTAAGCCTTCCAATTAGCTACCAATAAAGACTTGCAAGATTTTATGGGAATACAGCTTAAAATAGGGCGTATCTTAGGCTATAAACAATAAAGACATATATAATTACCTTTTTATTAATTAAAGCGATAGGATCACAAAATAAGGGCATTTCCTTAAGGATTTTGAGGGAAAAGAAGATTCCTATGACAAATTAAGAAGAGCTCGAGGCTGCCAGCCTATCATGACCTAAAAGGGCTCGAAAGGCTTTGGTGGAGATTCCAGATTTGGCTGGTGGGTGTTTGAGTTAGAAGTATAATAATTTACGAATAAAAGAAGTTCGCTCTGTAAATTTGGGGGAACCTTTAATCTCCAATCGTGCGAGATGGATGCAACATATCATTTAACCTTTCTTTGATGCTCCCATATTCTCCAGTCGAGTTCATATGCTTTCATCCCAAGCTGTTTTGCCACTTTTTCTAATATGGTTACAAGTTCATTATCAGGCAACGTTCGGTGGATAATTGAGTCTATAAAATGTCTAATGTGGACGTCGGGTTTGATGGTTTCTACCCCCTGCCTCATTACCAACCACTTATATATGGCAAAGCCCATCCTAGGGATTTTTCCTTTAAAATCTCTTTCAAAATCGCCTGTCTTTGCCCAGTGGCTTAGAGTCTTTTGTGATGTTATTCCTATGGACTCAAAATAAGTAATCAATTTTCTTAGCAGAGAGACCCTATTCCAGTATCTGTATCCCCATAAATACAGAGAAACAGCAGTATTACCATCCCTATCATCAGGATACTTTGCGAGGAGATTTTTCAGATCAGTGAAAGTTCTTATCTCATTCCATTGATGTTTACGGTAATGAGCTATTGCACTTTCGACAATGTGGCCAGATAGCTGAAAATCCAAGACAGTGAGGAAAAGATTAGTTATATAGTCGTGCTCCAGATACATACCTTTAGCCGGTGGCAAAGATTTACTTTTTTGCAAAATTAAATCGAATTCATGTTGGGCAATCATCATTAATACCTCCTAACTTGATATATACGAACTTAAATTTAACTCTTTAATTCACCACTTATTTAAAAACTCTCTGATGGCATCCTCTGGAGGCAAATTTAGGTAAATTTCAGTGGTTGTCAATCTATCATGACCCAAAAAGTATTGAAGGGGAGCTAGTGGAGATTTCTTTTTTAATACAGTTGACCGAAAAGGTATGTCTTAAAACATGGGGGCTAACAGGTTTTGAGATCTCGGCTTTATCTGCTACTTCTTTACTGTTCTACCAACTCCACCCGCCGATTCTTTGCACGACCCTCTTCTGTTTTGTTAGAAGCTACGGGGGTCAAAAAACCAACACCATGAGCCTCAAGCCGCTTTTCATTTACACTGTATTCAGAAATAAGTTTGGTCACTACAGCATTAGCACGAGCTTGTGAAAGTTTCATGTTGTAAGTTAAACTACCTACAATATCCGTATGACCCACAACATACAATTTAAGTTTGGGATTCTGTCGAAGAAGTTTAGTAATTTCTTTAAAGACTGGCTCAGATTCAGGCTTTACCTCTGCTTTGTCTGTATCAAAGTAGATACCATAAACAGCTACATGTCCAGTCCTGGCTATGTTCTTTGCCAATGCATCCGCATTTATTGTCACCAAGCCAGTCTCTATAGGCTTTACCTCAGTAACGTCAAGTTGAATTGCTAACGATCCATGAGCCAAAGATACACAAAGGGCTACATAGGCATCGCCTTCTGGCCGGGATAGCTTTGCAGATAGATAACGAAAATCTTCCTCGCTCTGTATTTCACCTCCGGCGGCCCCGGTTAGTGTTTTTTCATAAGAAAATGGGTTAATATCCTCATACAATTGATATGTCCATCTCCATCCAAGCTCTCTCTCAGTACCAGCAAATAAAATCTCAAAACCAGCTTTCTTCAGAGCTATCTCATAGTTGCGGTATATTTCTAGTGTTGAGCGACCCTCCGGACCTCTGTATTGAATCCGGGTTATCTTTCCTTCCAGTCTTTGACTTTTTGACAATTTCTTCTCTTCATCGAGTTTGCCTAAGGGAAGAACATACTCATCAAATTTCTTCACGTCGTAATGTATGATAACTGAACCAGGGAACCGAGAGATTAAGGAATGGTCTTTGCTTCCCTCAATATCTTTCTCATGCGCTAAACTAATACCCGTGGTAATACCGACCACCAATATAAATGCAGCTAAAAGAGAAAGCCCCACTTTACTTTTACTCACCATTTAATTACCTCCTTTTATTTTTTTGGCATTTCGTATAACAAAGTGTGCCCAAGTCTACCACTT
>JAYEHT010000246.1:0-1799 GCA_034659655.1 Candidatus Aerophobota bacterium
GAACCTCCATTATGTTGACGCAAAAGATAGGTTTTTGAGTAAATTAGCTGAAACAACTAATCCGGAGAAAAAGAGAAAGATTATTGGTGAGGAATTCATTCGGGTCTTCTCGGAAGAGATGAGAAAACTTGGTAAGATAGATTTTCTTGCCCAGGGCACTCTCTATCCTGATGTGATTGAAAGCCGCTCTCCCAGGGGTGGACCATCAGCTACTATTAAAAGTCATCATAATGTGGGAGGCTTGCCCTCTGATATGCCTTTTAAACTGCTTGAGCCCTTAAAAGACTTATTTAAGGATGAAGTGAGAGTTCTGGGAAGAGAGCTGGGTTTGCCAGAAGCTATTGTGAACAGACAACCTTTTCCTGGGCCGGGTCTGGGAGTGAGGATTGTAGGGGAAGTTACTAAAGAACGACTTAAGATTTTACGCGAGGCTGATGCGGTAGTTACCCAGGAGATGCGGAAATATGAGAAATTTCCAGAGATCTGGCAGTCATTTGCCGTATTACTTCCTATAAGAAGCGTAGGGGTGATGGGGGACGAGCGGACATACGAATATACTATTGCCCTGCGAGCCGTCAGCAGTCTTGACGGGATGACGGCTGATTGGGTCAGGATTCCTTATGATGTTTTAGGGAGAATCTCTCGACGGATTATTAATGAGGTAAAAGGGGTGAATAGGGTAGTTTACGATATTAGCTCCAAGCCTCCCAGCACTATCGAATGGGAGTAAGAAAAAAAGGAGGCAAAATGAAAGAACCTGAAAAGATAACTCCTGAACTGGTAAAGGAGCATGGACTAACCAAAGAAGAGTATGAAAAGATCAAGGAAATTCTTGGGAGAGAGCCAAATTTTACCGAATTGGGCATCTTTTCCGCAATGTGGAGTGAACACTGCAGCTATAAGAGTTCAAAACCTGTTTTGAGACTGTTTCCTACCACTGGTGAGAATATTCTGGTTAAAGCAGGAGAGGAGAATGCGGGGGTGGTTGATATTGGCGGCGAATTAGCTGTAGTGATGAAGGTAGAATCCCACAATCATCCTTCTGCAATAGAGCCTAAGCAAGGAGCGGCTACTGGTATTGGAGGTATCCTTAGAGATATATTTACTATGGGTGCTCGTCCCGTGGCTCTTTTAGACTCTCTTCGTTTTGGGCCTCTAAATAAAGGCCGCAATCATTATCTATTTAGTAAGGTAGCAGAAGGAGCTGCTGAATATGCTAATTGCCTTAGGATACCCACTGTGGGAGGAGAGGTCTATTTCGATGAAACCTATGAAGGTAATCCTCTGGTCAATGTGATGGGCGTAGGAATAGTAAAGAAAGAAGAGCTTATTAAGGCCAGAGCAAGTGGGATGGGAAATTCTATTCTTTATGTAGGCTCAGATACAGGTCGTGATGGTCTGGGAGGGGCTAATTTCGCCTCTCAGGAGCTTACAGATGAGTCAGAGAAAAGTAAACCTCCAGCAGGAGACCCCTTCAGGGAGAAGCTGCTTCTTGAAGCATGTCTTGAGCTTCTAAAGACCGGGGCAGTGGTAGGCATGCAGGATATGGGAGCGGCCGGACTTACCTCATCTACCTCAGAGATGGCTTCACGAGGAGACTGTGGGATTCAGATAGATATCTCCCTTGTTCCTAAAAGGGAAAAGAGGATGATTCCTTACGAGGTAATGCTGTCAGAATCACAAGAGAGGATGCTCCTCATTGTCAAGAAAGAAAAAGAAGAACTTGCTAAAAAGGTCTTCAAAAAATGGAATCTTTATGCCGTTAACATTGGGCAAGTGACCAATAATGGTATTTTCCG
>JAYEHT010000247.1:0-1797 GCA_034659655.1 Candidatus Aerophobota bacterium
GAAAAAAGATGGAACACTTTGAAAAGAAAGGAGGCAAACAGATGGCCTGGGAGATTAAAAGTTCTGCATTTAAAGAAGGAGAAGTTATCCCCAAAAGATTTACTGCAGATGGTGAGAATATATCTCCGCCTCTCTCATGGAACTCTCCTCCAGAAGGAACAAGAGCTCTTGCTTTAATAGTAGAGGATCCTGATGCTCCCGGTGGAGTTTTTACCCATTGGATTATTTACGATATTCCTCCTAATATAACAGAACTTCCTGCAGGAATTCCAAAAGAAGAAAAATTAGAATCTGTTGGTGAAGCAAAACAGGGTAAAAATGATTTTGGAAATATAGGCTACGGAGGACCATCCCCTCCTCCCGGTCCTGCTCACAGGTATATCTTTAAATTGTATGCTCTAAAAGAAAAGCTTGAGCTTTCAGCAGGAGCTGGAAGAAAAAAATTTCTTAAGGCTATAAAGAAAAAAGAAATTGAAGTCACTCAGCTTACAGGAAAATATGGTAGATGAGCTAATTTTTGGCTCAATAATAATGAGGTGAAGACAAACGAGAGAGGAAAGTAAGAGAAATTCGTGAAAGGCTTTGGAAAAAGCTATTTCTTTCTTCTATGATGGGAAAACATCCAAGCATAGCTTAATCAACAGAAGAGCGGAGAAAAAGAGTGATTTTTAGGAATGAGGCAAAATTAGAAAAGATAGGGAGGTATAAAAAATAAAGATCTTAGCATTACATGGATTATGGGTTCGGTCAGGTTGTTGGGAGGAGTTTTAAAAATACTTCCGTAAGGAGACTTTTCTTGCTCCAGATATTGATTGGGCGAAATTTGATTATCAGAAACTTCATAGACAGTTATCTTTCCTCCAGCCAGATGTTCTTTTAGCTCACAGTTCCGGAGGATACGTCGCTCAGAAATTGCTTGAGAAAAATCATTCTGGGGTGAAGTGCTGTGTACTTCTTTCCCCGCTTGGACCTGAAGGATTAACTCTTTCTAGTTTCCTTCGAGTTATTACCACTTTTCCTTACCAACTAATTAAAGGTAGTATAACTGGGATTATGAGTATAGATAACTATCAACTGGCTAAAAAGGCAATGCTGGAAGGTCTTCCCGAAAAGGTTGACATCCAATTTTGATAACATGAGGAGGTAAAATAAAATGGCTAAGGTTTTAATTATTTACCATTCCCAAACTGGTAACACCAAGAAAATGGCTGCACTTATTGAGAGCGGCGTGAAGATGGAAAATGTAGAGGCGACTTTAAAAGATGTAGCTAAAACCGAAGTAAAAGAACTGCTTGGTTACGATGGTATCATTATCGGTTCGCCAACTTATTATGGCAGCATGGCGGCGGAGATAAAGAAACTTTTGGATGAAACTGTTCACTTCCATGGAAGACTTGAGGGTAAAGTAGGTGCAGCTTTCTCTTCCTCTGCAAATATAGGTGGAGGAAACGAAACGACTGTAACCGGCATATTGAAGGCTATGCTTATCCACGGGATGATAATTCAAGGTAATTCCGAGGGAGACCATTATGGACCTGTTTCTATAGGCACACCTAACAAGCGCGTGGAGAATCAGTGTAAAACCTTGGGGCAAAGAGTAGCTAAGTTAGTGAAGAGGTTGTAAAAGAAGATGAAAAAGGTTGGAGTATGCGGAATTTACTGTGAGAAGCGTCCCAAATTTTTGAAGAGACAATGTTCTGGCTGTAGGCCAAATCCTGTATGCAAGATGCCCGCCTGTGCTAAGGAAAAGGGTGGAGAGCTTTGCTTTGATTGTCCCGAGTTTCCTTGCCATCTGAA
>JAYEHT010000248.1:0-9188 GCA_034659655.1 Candidatus Aerophobota bacterium
CTCATTTCGGGAAAAATTTAAACTCGGAGGCTTTGCCTCCTCAAACAGTAAATTTTTCTTTTTCCTCAACTCGGAGATTCGTTAAGGTAGCTTCTATAAGGCTCCTTCGGGGAAAGTCCCTCGATAGCCGCATAAATCCTGAACTAATACTTTCTTATAATGATCAAGTTTAACTTAACTTTTTCTTCAACTCTTCTATCTTTTTCTCCAGCCGCTCAATATCTTCTTTGGTGGCTACCTTTAATCGGGAAACCACCTTCTCCACTCTCTCCCCTATTCTCTCATCTATCTCTTTCTTCTGTTCTTCTCCTTTTTTAATCAGTCTTTCTAACAGAGTTCTCTTTTCTTTCTCCGTTACTCCCCTCAACCTTGTCAACTCTTCTACAATCTCTTCTGCTTTCTCTCTGGTAAGACTCAAAACACCTAATCCTACTAAAAAAACATCTCTTAATAATTTTTCCATCTTTGTCTCCCCTCTCCCTATATTGTTTTAACCATCAACACTCATTGTATCAAAAAAGCAGAAAAAAGTCAAAAAGATCGGGCTTGACAAAAGCTATAATAAAGTATAATTAAAAAGGGTTGGAAGATAAAAGATAAGGAAAACAGATGCTTAAAAAAATAGGTATAGGGTTAATAATATTTTACCAGGGGTGCATTTCTCCTCTTTTTCCTCCATCCTGTAGATTTTATCCCACCTGTTCTCAATATACACTGGAAGCTGTAAAAAAATATGGATTAATAAAAGGAAGCTGGTTAGGAGTAAAGAGGATAGTAAGATGTCATCCTTTTAACCCTGGAGGTTATGACCCTTTAAAATGAAGGGGATGAATTTATGGAGAAAAATGTAATTTTAGCTATAGTGTTGTCCGTAGTGGTACTTATAGGCTACAATCTTTTAGTATCTACTCATGCGCCCCCTCCAGAAAAGGAAGAAGAGATTTACTCTCCAGCGCAAAAAGAGACAGAAACTCTTTTTCCTGAAGAAACCCCTTCCAAAGAAGAAGCTAAAGAATTTACCATAGAAAATGATGCTCTAAAAATAACTATTAATTCTAAGGGAGGTGTGATTACATCCTGGTACCTGAAGAAATCTGAAAAGGAGCTAATCAATAGGGGAGCCTCTGCTTTGGGGCTGAATTTACTTTTACCCTCGGGTGAAAATATAGATTTAAACAGAGAATATTTTCAGATTAAGTTAAACAAGGAGGGAAGAGAGGCTACTTGCGAATGGGAAAATAGAGAGGATAAATATAAAATAGTTAAAATCTTCAAGATTCTCCCCAAAAAACATTATGGATTAATTACCATTAAAACAGAAGGGCTTCCCATGGTAAGTGAATATCAACTTAGCTGGCAAGGAGGAATAGGAGAGAAATACGAAGAAGAAGAACGATTGGCCTTTTTTAGAGGAACCCTTGAGGAAGAAAAGGAAGAGGGAATTAAATCAAATTATTCTCAAGGGATAAAGTGGATGGGAATGAGACAAAAAAAGGATTTTCTGGTGATCCTTGCTTCCCTAAATCAACCTTTGGGAGGGGTATTTACATTTAATTCCTGGGGATTTAAGCACAATAAAATTAAAAGTGAATGGATAATTTACGCAGGACCCCAGGATTATTATCAACTGAGAACAATTAATGAAAGGATAAAAAGAATACAGGGAGAGGACTATCATCTCACAGAGGCGGTTAAGCTCAGTTTCTGGAGTTACCTTTCCATAGGGCTGATTAAAGTCCTACTTTTCTTTTACAGCTTTACCCATAACTATGGAATAGCTATTATCCTTTTAACTCTCCTTATCTATGGAGTATTATCTCCTTTAACCTTTAAGCAATTCAAGTCTATGCAAAAGATGCAGGAAGTGCAACCACATCTGAAAACCATTCAAAAGAAGTTTAAGAACGACCCCAAGAAACTGCAGGCAGAAATGATGAACACATATAAAAAATATGGAATCAATCCTATGAGTGGATGTCTACCAATGGTGGTTCAGCTTCCTATCATCTTTATTCTTTACAGGGCTCTTCTTGGTTTTGATTTCTCTGAAAATCCTTCCTTTCTCTGGATAAAGGATTTAAGCGAGCCTAATATACCCCTGCTTTTAATATTGGGAGTAGTTATGTTTATTCAACAAAGGGCAATGCGAAAAATGCAGCCCCAGGGAGGACAGGAAGGATTAAGTAAAATAATGCAGTTTTTTCCTATTTTCCTCATTGTCATCCTCTGGTCACTTCCCTCAGGCGTAATGCTTTACTGGTTCGTCTCTACCTTGTTTTCTACTCTCCAACAGTTTCTAATTTTAAAAAAATCACCAAAACCAGCTGTAAAAAAGGGATAAAGCAATGAGCTTAAATGATACAATAGCCGCTATTGCTACCCCTCTCGGGTATTCAGGTATAGGAATTGTAAGAATGAGTGGAGACCAATCATTACCTATAGCCAGGAGAATTTTTCAACCCTGGCAGAGGAAAAAAATCGACTGGAAATCCTCTTTTACAATCCACTATGGGTGGATAATTAATCCAGAAACCGGAGAAGATGTAGATGAAGTCCTGCTCACTTTAATGCGCGCACCCAAAACCTATACTCGCGAAGATATAGTAGAGATAAACTGTCATGGTGGTCCTGTCCCCTTAAGAAAAATCCTCAACCTTACATTGAGATGGGGAGCTTGCTTAGCTGAACCCGGAGAGTTTACAAAAAGAGCTTTTTTAAATGGGAGAATCGACCTCATGCAGGCAGAAGGTGTATTAGATATTGTGCAAGCAAAAACAGAAAAGGGTTTAGAAGCCGCTCTAAATCAATTAGAGGGAAAACTCTCCAAAAAGATAAACTCCCTTGAGGAAGAAATTATAAACCTTTTGTCAGACTTTGAAGCAGAGATAGATTTCGCCTATGAGGATATAAAGTTCTTGTCCCCCAAAGAAGCAAAAAAACATCTCCATAAGATTTTAATTGATATTAACTGCTTGCTTGAGATGAACCAGCTCGATAAAATTTATCGAGAGGGAATAAAACTGGTCATTGCTGGAAAGCCCAATGTGGGTAAATCTACACTCTTAAACGCTTTACTTCAGAGAAAAAGAGCTATCGTTACTCCTACACCGGGAACCACTCGTGACACAATTGAAGAGGTGGTAAATATAAAAGGATTCCCCCTGCGGATTATTGATACAGCAGGATTAAAAAAAGCCGGAAATAAAATAGAAAAAGAAGCTCTTAAGCAGACATATTCAAAGTTAGAAGAAGCAGACATCATACTATTAATGCTTGATGGATCTGTGCCCTTAAATGGAGAAGATAACTGGCTATATGAAAAAATAAAGAAGGAGAAGACCTTAGCCCTCATAAATAAGATCGACCTTCCCCAAAGAATAAATAAAGAAAAGATTAGCCCTCTCTTCTCTAAAGAAAAGAGAATAGAAATATCCGCTAAAGAGGAGACTAATTTACAAAAACTTATAGAAAAACTAGCCAATCTTATGTTAAATCAGGTTATTCCCACCTCTAATAGCCGTATTGCAGTAAATTTAAGACAGAAAAAAATCTTAGAGAAGGTAAGAAAAAATATAAGAAGAGCCCTGCAGGGAGTTGAGAAGAAACGAGATAAGGAACTGGTATCCTTTGAGTTGAGAGAAGGATTAAAAAGATTAGGAGAAATCACAGGAAAACAGATAAACGAGGAGATATTGAATAATATCTTCTCCCGCTTCTGCATCGGAAAATAGTACAAAAGATGCAAAAAAAAGAATTAACAATTCGGGCAGCAGGAAAAATCAACCTTTATTTAAATGTATTGGGAAGATATGAAGACGGTTATCACGAAATTGAGTCCATAATGCAATCGGTAAGTTTATCCGATAGAATTACTTTAAGACCTATAAACAAAGGTATTAGACTTATCTCAAATAATCCTGAAATCCCTTTAGATGAAAAAAATCTTTCCTGGCGCGCGGCAAATCTTTTCTTTCAGCGAACAAAAATAAAAGAAGGCTTAGAAATAGAGATTTATAAAATTATTCCCCTGGGAGCAGGATTAGGGGGAGGTAGCACTGACGCCGCAGCTACATTGGTAGGTATGGATAAACTCTTCCAGACAAAAGTGAGCTCTTCAGACCTTTTAAAATGGGCTAATGAATTAGGAAAAGACACTCCTTTCTGTTTAAAAGGGGGAACAGCTCTTGTTAAGGGTAAAGGAGAAAATCTCACCTCTCTTCCTTCTATAAAAGGCGGCTGGATAATTCTTTTGTATCCCAAAATTCTTATTTCTACTTCCTGGGTCTACGAAAGAGTAAAAATAGAATTGACAAAAAAAAGATTAAATGTTAAACTCCTTAATAAATTAATAGAAAAAGAGGGATTAAGGGGACTGGTGCCTCTCTTATACAATAGATTAGAAGAAGTAGTTATGGAAGAATTTCCTTTAATAAAAGAGATTAAAAGAGAGATGTTAAGTATGGGGGCGAAAGGTTCTTTAATGGCAGGAAGCGGGTCCACTATTTTTGCTATAGTAGAAAACAGGGAAAAAGCAAAATATATATCGCATAAACTACAAAACAGGGGAAAGGTCTATTTAGTCCAACCCACAGATAAAAGTTTAGAGGAGGAATAAGTTGAAAATTTCAGAAGTAAAAATAAGGAAGGTTGAAGGGAAAGAGAAATTTAAAGCATGGGCAACTATCACCTTTGATGATTCTTTTCGTGTGCATGGGCTAAAAGTTATCCAGGGAAAAAACGGGCCTTTCGTTGCTATGCCATCCCGTAAATTGCCTAACGGAGAATTTATAGACACTGCCTATCCCGTTACTCAAGAATTACGAAAATCAATCCAAGAGAAGGTTCTTGAAGAATATAATCATTAAAAAGAGGTAATTTTTGTTTGCTAAGAATAAAGAAATAAAAATGGGAAAATTTAAATCTGGATTCGTTAGTTTAATAGGAAAACCTAATGTAGGTAAATCTACTCTAATTAACAAGTTAGTGGGAGAGAAGATTACCATTATTTCTTCACGACCCCAAACTACTCGAAATATTATCAAGGGAATAGTAACCTTTGATGAAGCTCAGATTATCTTTCTGGATACGCCGGGGATAATGGATACTAAAGAAGCTAAAACTCTCGTAGACAAACACATAATTAAAGAAGCCATTAAATCTCTGGAGGGGGTAGATATAATATTGTTAATGGCAGATCCTTTTCCCCCCTCTGAGGAGGATAAATTCATTTTAGAGAAATTAAAAGAATTAAAAAAAATAGTATTTTTAGTTATAAATAAGATAGACAAAGCAGAAAAAGATTATCTGGAAAAGTTAAATAAAATTTACTCTAACTTTTTTTCTTTCACAGAAATTATTCCTATCTCAGCAAAGAAGGGAACAAATCTATCTATACTCGCGGGAAAAATGATTCAGCATCTTCCTTTCCATGAACCCTATTACTCCTCAGATTTAATTACAGACCAGCCAGAAAGAATTTTAGTAGCGGAGCTGGTCAGAGAAAAGATATATCTTCTTACTCATCAAGAGATACCTTACTCTACAATGGTGAAAGTAGAGCAATTCAAGGAAAGAAAGGGAAACTTGATCTACATTAAAGCATCTATTTATGTAGAGCACCTCTCCCAAAAAGGAATTCTGGTGGGCAAAAAAGGGAGAATGATAAAAGAGATAGGGAAATTAGCACGGGAAGAGATTGAAAAACATCTGGGTTGTAAAGTTTATATAGATTTATGGGTGAGGGTAAAAAAGGAATGGCGCAAACATGCAAAATCTTTTAAAGAGTTAGGATACAATATATAATGAGGTAATTTAAGAACTCGGCTTTTCCACTGAAAAGTGGTAAATAAGAGGGAAGTTGAAAGAGAAAAGGTAGAAATTTAGAGAGAAGGGCAAATATTTAAAGAATTTTGCTTAAGCGAAAAGCTCTTTGACAAAACAAAAAAATACCCTTCCATAGAAAGGCAGGATTTACCGAATTATCTGATAGCATTAGTTCTGCGGAGGAGCTCTTTTTCTCTGAATCAAGGAAAGGATAAAAGCCGGCACCTCAGGAGTTTCTAATTTTTTCTTGTAGGACTTATCCCAGGTTTTCAAATAATTCATAAGATTAAGAGTGATCCCCATAACAAAACGCATCATCCTCTTTAAAAGGGTAGTTATGCAGGCCATAGTTGCCTCAATAGAAGCCATAACTAATCCATAAATGCGTGGAGACTCTAAGATGTCTAGATCAGATGACTTACAAGTTCCATTGGACCGCTCAGAGGCTGAGCGAAGGTTTCTAATCTTCTTCCAGCGATCTGAGCATCTGGGAATCTCACATACCAGACGTGGATGAGCCTTAATAGACATATGGGTAGAGTAGCCACACTCATTTTCAAGGAACTTACAGTTCTTTACAGGATCAGGAACAGCCAAAGGTGAGGTTAAGCACTGCTTTCGGCAAACAAAGGATACTCTTTTCTTCTCCTCATCATATCCATTGGGCTTACATAATGCACCACAAGGAGCAAAAGGAGTTCCTTTCTTATCGTAGCCTCTTTCTCTTAAACTCTTAATATCGGTCTTTTCACCTCGCTGGTTGTAGTCAATAACGGGAATGGAAAAGGTGCTCCTTATACGATGGAAATTTTTTTCTATGTCAAAGCCGCAGTCACCGATGTCAAAATAGGGTAGAAGACCGTGCTCTTTGATAAATTTTTCTCTTTCAGGAATAAGATAAGACCCATCAAGTTTATCTGCCGAGGTAGTTTTGCATCCCACAGGAAGCTCAAGACCTATTTCTAACTCAATGCTAGTAGTTATCATTGCCTCATAACCAAATATCTTAACCTTTTTATTGGGATTGTGATTTGATCTTCTGTAGCCAATCTTCGCCTCAAGATCAGCCGGCATTCTTGGACAACGCGCATAGAGTAAAGGCTCCTCCTCGGTAAGATCTATCTTTGAGATACTGGAAGAGACGGTCTTAAGATAAAGACCTCTCTCGGAAAGTTCTTTCTCTAAACCGAGAATATATGCTAGCTCACTTTGCTCTTGGTCTTCCTCTTTTGGAAGAAAACAAAAAGAGAGAACTTGAAAAGTTGGTCTCTTTTTTACACAGGGAGGAAGATCATCCTTAGGACAGATGGCAAAACTGCGTCTCTCCTTTCCTAAGGTGATCTTTGAGGGGTGGTTTAAAAGATCGAGTATTCTATAGCGAAGACTCCTTAAAAAATCATTTTTAAGGGGAATGCTCTTACATTCCTCACGGGCATAATTGCAACCTCTATAGTTAGCAAATGTTGGGAAAAGTGTTCCATCGTAGGATAAAATTTTTCCACTAACAAGGCCGACTCTTTTGACAATTTCCACTAAGACGTGGAAGATATCATCAAACTTTTCCGGTCCGATTCGCTTTTTGAAGTTACTAAAATCAGCCTCACAGGGGATACGATTATCGGATATCCCCGTATAAGTTCTGTAACATCGTCCTTTATCTTTATCATGAAGGCAGGAAACAAAGTCTTTTTCTGATTTGAAACCATCTAAATATCTCGAAAGATGGAGAACAAAGATAGAGGCAGGGTCAAAGCAGACTCCTCCCTCTCTACTATAGGAGGAAGCTACCAGGGATCTGACAAAGGAAAAATCTACAAGGGAGGTAGCTAACTTAGACAAAGAAAAGTACCCCTGAGGACTGATATCTACAAATCTTCTTTTGTATTGATACAAGGATAAAAGGCGGAATCTTTCTTTGGGAAAAACTCTTTTGTGTTCAAGATTAATCTGAACGTTGATGGAACTTAACTTTCTTTGTATCTCTTTTAGGGAAAAGGGAGTAAGGTCTTTCATAGTTTCTCCTGGAGGGCAAGCTGATAGTCTCTGGCAATAAGGCTTGCCCTCGGGGTAGCTATTTTTCTTTGGAGCGTCTTTTTAGATTTTAACTGAGAGTTTATCCGCTCTTTCAAGTTCGCTAATATTGTTCTCATTACGTTGATGAGGTTGACAGCTTTCTGGAAACCTGTCTCGCAAACTGCTAGAATATCTTTATCTTTCATGACTTTAGAGCCTCTCGGAATCTCTTTACCAAGGGGTAAAGATAAATATCTTTGATGGGTACCTTCAGAGTGTTATACCTGTCGTTCCGGCTGCGTCCTTTGGTCTGACCCACACAGATCCAGTTGGCAGCCTGATAACAGATGCCACGAAAGTGCTCTTTCTCTACAAAGGTCTCCAGCATATAGATAGGGTGGCTATATTTCTTTATCCAATCTGAGCTGATACGTCGGGCGACTCTTCCTAAGATATGACTGGCTAAGTGGGGGACCTTAACCCAGGGCAAGATCAAAAACCGCATGTTGTTGGTTAAAAGATGAAGGTTTGCTTTTCTGGTGTGAGCATCCCAGCCGATAAACTCATCTCGGGGGAGAGTTTTCCAAGCGGCTGAGCCAAAGAGAAGACAGGCTAAGGGATTATTCTTCTTATCAAAGGCCACGTACTTCATGTTCTCCCCTACAGTGCGGCTAAAGCCAAGATAGTGATAGGTAGAAAGAAGGCATTTGAAAAGCCTGAGAAGCTCTTTATCTTTAACCAATTCAATACGCACGGGAGCAAGGTTATTAAGTTTGCAGGTAATAGGGGAACTCTTATGTGGAACATAGGGAATGGAGGCTTCCTTGCGGTTTCCCCCAGAAGAGCGTTGGCGAGGAGGCAAGGTAATATAGCCATGCTTTTCTAACTTTAAAAGGAAACTGCGGCAGGCCATATCCTTAAGTTGACCGTTGGTGGCGTACCAGTTCCACAAAACGCACAGTTCTCTGGAAAGGTAAGTACGATTCCATGAGGGATTAGCATTAATCATTTGTCGGACTAATTCTATATCTTTACGGGTTACCTTTTTCCCCTGGACAATCATTGTTTTTTCCATACTTTTATTGTATCATAAAACAAAAATGAGTCCAGCCGTAACCTCAAAAGATTGAGAAACCTGGCAAAACTTAAGCGTAAACACTACTAATTCAGTAATTGCTTGATTTTTTTAGGGCCGGGTTACCCTATTTTTAAGTTAATACAGGGTACCTGAATAGTTCCAAAATACTTTATTAAGTGGGTTGTTTAGAATTTTGGTGGGTTGAAGTAGGTTAAAAATACAAGGAAAGAAGTTCTTAAATTACCTCAGAAATAATAGCCGAACTGGCATTCTT
>JAYEHT010000249.1:0-1780 GCA_034659655.1 Candidatus Aerophobota bacterium
TCCATCACTGCTCGGTGGTTCTTAAAGATTATCATAAAATTTAAAGGCCTATCGGGGTTAGAACCTCTTTCTTTGAACTTCTGGGAGACTGCTGAAAGCTCTTCAGTTACTCTATCTTCTCCTTTGCCAAGAAATCATAGCTCCAATACTATCCTTGCATAGCATATTTTCTCTTTGTCAGTGAATCTGAGTTAAAATTTTGTTTGGAGGGAAAATTTATGGGTTGCTCCGAGAGAATGAGGAACGTACGCATAATCAAATTGCATTTTACCTACATTTATCCCCAGTCCTCCCGTCAATATCTCACCTATTTTGTCCCGGGGACTGTACTGGAAAGAACCCATCCTTAAAGATAAAGAGCTGGATAAGTGGAGATCAACTCCTGTATGAAAAAGGTAGTCATCTTTTTTGTTGTCTACATCTACAGCCAGGGTAAGATTATTGTTTAATAGGCTTAAAGAAAATCCTGCCTTTATATTCTGCATAATCTTATCGGTATGAGATGAGGAGGTATTCCATTTTAACCAGCTTCCTCCTATATTCTGTATAGTCAATCCCAGAGAGAGTGAATCTGTAGCCTGAAAAATGGCACCTAAATCAACCCCTAAGCCGCTGGCTTCTCTGTTGTATAGTTTCTGATATATGTATTTTCCGTTAATCCCCAGGTAAAGACGAGGAGCATATTTAAAGGCGAAGGATAAGAAAAGTGCATTCTCTTCATCAGAGAAGCTTCCTATTTTTTGAGGGGAACTATCGGGTCCCCACACTGTCCGGGGAATATCATCTACACTAATTCTATATAACGAAATCCCGTAAGAAGACCTGACGAAAGATAAAAACCCACTTTTTATTCCTACATTGAATTTATCTGAATAAGTAGCACTTGTTATGCTTTCTTTAGCTCGAGATATGCCTGCTGGGTTCCAGAGAGGAGCGCTTCCATCATCAGCTATAGCCACAAAGGCTCCCCCCATCCCTAAGGCTTTTGCCCCTTCCCCCATTTCTAAGAAGGCAGCGGCGTTATCCGCAGCCAGGGCGGGGAGAGGAGAGAAGATTAAAACTCCCCCCAGTAAAACTCCCAGAAAAAAAAGAAACCTTCTTTTCAACATCGGCATTTCTCCCTTTGTTATTTAAGTATCGCTGCCTTGCCCGTTTTTTTTGATATTTCATCTTCTGTTTTTGCTACTATCTGGTAAATATAAACACCATTGGGAAGAGGTGTTTCTGTATCTCTTCTTCCATCCCAGAAGGTTTTATTGAAACCTGCCTCCCCGGAGGCGTCTTCTATCATCCTTACTCTCTCTCCAGCTATGTTGTAAATGCGTATCTCTATCTGAGCTCTTTTTGAGAGCTCATAAGTGAAATAAGTAGATTGAGAGAAAGGATTGGGGGCATTTAAGAGATTACTTATCTTTAAGGAAGAGCTCATCTGAGAGGAAGGCTGAGAAGCATAAGCATTAAGCCTTCCCCCGGCTGATGTCCTGTTAATAAGAGATTGCATTTTATCTACATTATTTAAGATTCTCTCCTTTATCTCTAAAGCATCCTCATAGGGCTCAGCTGTCATAACTAATCCTGCTACCCCTGCAGTATAGGCTGTAGACATAGAGCTTCCTGATATAAAAGCATAACCTTCAAAAGATCCACTGCTACCTGTAGGAATAGAGGAGAGGATGTGAACTCCAGGGGCAGCAAGGTCTATCGTTTTTTCACCATAATTTGAAAAATCGGCAAGCTCATCATTATCATTGCTGGCAGCTACCGCAATAATATTATCCAG
>JAYEHT010000250.1:0-1778 GCA_034659655.1 Candidatus Aerophobota bacterium
AAAGGGTAATCTATTTTTCTTATATCTTTCACATTTCTACTTTGGATATAAGTAAAAAAGCCTTTGATATCACTATTATAGCTTTTAACTGTATTTAAAGAAAGATTTTTCTCTTCCTTAAGATATTGAATAAATTCTTTTATCCAATTTACTTGCATCTTTTCTTTTCTTTATAATTTTATAAGCTATCCCTTCTGCCCTTTTTTCTTTAATTATAGAATCTTTTAATGTTTTTTTGCAGTGGGGACATTTTAGTTTACCTTTTATTTTAATTACATAAGGATTTCCACAGTAAGGACATTTTTCTTCCACAGGTTCCTCCGAAGAAATAAACCTGCATTTGGGAAATTTAGAACAGCCGTAAAATGTTCTACCTTTTTTAGATACTTTCTCTACTATTTCTCCCTCACAATCAGGACAAGGACACTTCATTATTATTCTTGGGGGAAGTGGCTCTGTATTTTTACAGTGAGGATAGTCAGAACAAGCAAGGAATTCACCATAGCGGCCAAACTTAAGAACCATATTCTTACCGCATACTTTGCATTTAACCTCTCCTACCGGTATCCCTCCTTTTTTAATATTCTTCATTTTTTTTTCGGCAATCTCTAAGTCGTGTTTAAAGTGTTTATAAAATTCATCTATTAAAGCTGCCCCCCTCTTCTTTTTTTGCTCAACCTCATCTAAGTTCTCTTCCATTTTAGCAGTGAATTTGATATCCAGAATAGTGGAGAAGTTTTTCATCAAAAGTTCATTTACCACTTTCGCTAAAAGTGTAGAGATCAGTTTGCCTCTCTTCCATTTTACATATTCTCTTGCCTTAATTGTAGAGATAATAGGAGCATAGGTACTTGGTCTTCCTATCCCCTCCTCTTCCAGAGTTTTCACTAAAGAGGATTCGGTATAATGAGAAGGAGATTGAGTAAAATGCTGTTCCAGGATAGCCTCTTTAACTCCTATTTTTGTTCCTTCAATGAGAGGGGGAAGGATTTTCTCTTTTTTCTTCTTGTATATTAATGTAAACCCGGGAAAATCAACCCTTTCCCCTTCTGCCTGAAAAAGATACCCGCCTCCTTGAATATCCATAGTTACTATTTTTAAAATGGCTTTTTTCATCTGAGAGGCTGTAAATCTTTTCCAGATTAAATCATACAGTTTTAAATGGTCCTTAGATAGATGTTTTTTCATTTTTTCAGGAGTTCGCCATATGCTGGTAGGTCTTATGGCCTCATGAGCCTCCTGACTCGACTTTCTGTTTTTATACCGGGGTATCTTTTCGGGCAAGAAATCTTTTCCTATTTCTTTATCTATATAATCTCTTGCTTCTAATTCTGCCTCTTTAGCTATGCGGACTGAATCTGTACGCATATAAGTAATTAAACCCACTCTTTCTCCACCTCCTACGTTTTGCCCTTCATAGAGGTCCTGAGCTAATTTCATAATTTTTGCTACAGGAAACTTTAAATAGTATCCTCCCACCTGCTGAAGGGTACTTGTAATAAAGGGAGGCTCAGGAGATTTTCTTCTTATTTTCTCCTCTATTTTAGTAACACTAAAACTTTCCTTGATTAACTTTTGCAGAATCTCTTCTGCTTCATTCTCAGTAGCTATCTTTGCTTTTTTTCCATTGATCTTGGTTAATTTTGCCTCAAGAAGTTTTTTTTCTTTAGGAATAAATTTAGCTGAAATTGTCCAATACTCTTTAGAAATAAATTCTTCAATCTCCTTTTCTCGTTTGCAAATTATTCTTACAGCTACCGATTGCACCCTTCCTGCAG